>CANETG010000186.1 GCA_947440875.1 Bacteriovoracaceae bacterium | reverse complement strand
CTGAACTGCGGTATCAAAGCCAATTGTGTATTCCGTACCCGAGATATCATTATCAATCGTCCCGGGAATTCCCACGACGGGATACTGATGCTCATCCCACAAAGCTTTCGCTCCATTAAACGATCCATCTCCACCGATCACAATGAGTGCTTCAATCCTTTGCGCGCGAAGAATATCGACGGCTTTTTTTCTAAACATAGGCTTCATAAATTCAGGACTGCGAGATGTCTGAAGGATTGTCCCTCCACGCTGAATGATATTTCCCACTGATGAGAGATTCATCGGCATGAATTCGCCGCGGAGGAGTCCGTCGTATCCGCGCTTAATTCCAGTGACTTGAATCCCGTGGAAAAGTGCCGTTCTCACGACTGCTCGGATGGCACAATTCATTCCTGGAGAGTCGCCGCCGGAACAAAGTAATCCAATGTGGGTAAACGCCATATTTATCCTTTAAACGAAAACCGATTGACCGGTAAATTCTTGTGGTTTGTTGATATTGAGGATTTTTAAAACCGTAGGCGCCACATCCTTTAGCGCCATTGTTTTATTATCCTGGTTCACCATGATGTTCTGATCATAGAGTTTCGGATGAATGATACAAAAGGGAACTTCTGCTTCAGAGTGTGAAGTGTGTTTCCCGCCGTCTTCATAGGTCATTTGATCCGCATTCCCGTGATCGGCCGTAAGAATGATCGTGATATTTTCTTCGGCACAAACTTTTTTCAAACGTCCGACGCACTCGTCGAGTGTTTCAATCGCCTTCACAGTCGCTTCAAAGTTTCCTGAGTGGCCGACCATGTCTGCGTTGGCGTAGTTCACGAGATAAAAACTAAATTTCTTATCGCGAAGGGCATGCGTAAGTTTTTCTGTGACCTCAAAGGCACTCATTTCTGGTTTCTCGTCGTAAGTTGCGACTTCCCTCGGGGACTGCACCATGCAACGTTCTTCGCCTGGAAATGATTTCTCTTCACCGCCATTAAAGAAATATGTGACGTGAGCGTATTTTTCGGTCTCGGCAATCTTGAACTGATTCTTTCCAATCTTAGAGAGATACTCCGCAAGACCACCTCGAATTTTTTCTTTATCAAACAAGACCGGCAGGTGAGGGCACTCATCTGGCACGTAGGGGGTCATGCAAAGAAAGTACCCAGGTTTTATGAGCACAGGAAATTCTTGAAATTTTTTATCATTCATCGCCAGTGTCATTTGTTTCGCGCGATCGGGCCGGTAGTTAAAAAAGAAAACAGCATCATCGTTTCTTATGGCACCTTCTTCCGAGAAGAGAACGGGAGTGATGAATTCGTCGTACAAACCTTTCTTATATTCGGAGAGAACATACTCTTCCGGCTTCACATTGGTTTTTTCCCCCTGACCGATCATGCATTTATAAGAGCGCTCAATTTTTTCCCAACGACGATCCCGGTCCATGCCGATCGATCTTCCCTGCATGCTGGCGAAGACAAATCCGTGTTGCTGCAAAATATCTTTTACGTACTTCACACCCTTATCTCTAGCGGTGTCTCTTCCATCCATGAAAGCGTGGAGGAAAATTTGAAGCTCTGAGTGTTCGCGCAAAAGACGAATAATTTCTTTCAGGTGACTGATGTGAGCGTGAACTCCTCCATCGGACAATAGACCCATGAGATGAATCCGTTTATTTCCTCTGAGTGCCGTTTGAATGAGCTCTTGGAAACGCGGTAGATCACCGAGTGCATTGTTTGCAATACACTCATTAATCCGAACCAGATCCTGTCTCACTGGTCTTCCAGCTCCGAGGTTTAAGTGACCCACCTCAGAGTTTCCGGCCGTCCCTTTCGGAAGACCAACGGCTTCGCCCCCCGGTTGAATGGTCGTGAAAGGATAGTGAGAAAAAATCTCATCAATATTGGGTTTGCTTGCCGTTTGAATCGCGTTCTTGTGAGTGGTATCAGGATTGTAACCGAAGCCATCGAGAACCAAGAGAAGCACGCGGGGACTAAGGCCTTGAATGGAATGCATAAATCTCCCCGTTAGCTGAGGGTATATAGTGATTCTATTTTATCTAAGACCTAGATAAAATGCATGCTCATTGAGTAGATGACTCAGGTCATCATGAGAAGTTCAGAGCGTTAGTTGTGATACGGGTGCTTGGAGCGGATAGTCTGTGCCCGGTAAAGCTGCTCCACGAGCAAGATTCGTGCGATTTTATGCGGAAACGTCAGATCTGATAGTGAGATTTTTTCTTTGGCCAAGCTCAGAACGTCATCTGAGAACCCTTCAGCACCCGCGATCACAAATACCGGTCGGTTTTGTTTTTCAATCAAATCCGTCGTCCAACTTGCAAATTCTACCGATGTCCGCTTTTTTCCCCACTCCGACAGGATGATGAGATGGGTGAAATTTAAATCGCGCGCCTTCTTCAAAATGGCATCACCCTCAGCTTCTTTATTTTCAGCTGAAGCCTTCACTTCATGAATCAGGAGATTGGGATTGGTGATTCGTTTCAGGTAATCAGCTTCAACGGCTTCGAGATGAGCATCTTTAAGCTTACCCACCACAATGAGGTGAAGTTCGCGGGCCATCTTTTAGAAGTAGCCTTTGAGATCAGTTTTCTCGCGAGGAACTTCTGCCCCTTTGCCGAAGTAGAAATCTTCCGGAATTTTCACCTGAGGATTTTTTGCGTAAACGAGATCAAGATCATAAACGTCACGAGCGGGCCCGTGGAATACGTGAATCATGATGTCACCGGTATCGAGGAGAATCCAATCAGCGGATTCGTACCCTTCGTAAGAAAGAATGGAGGCACCGTTTTCTTTTAGCTGGTGAGAAATTTCATCCACCATCGCTCGCGCCTGAGTCGCGTTTTGAGCTGAAGCAACTATGGCAAAATCACACAGTGATGTGGATTGTTTCATGTCAAAAATTTTTAGTTCTTCGCCTTTAAAGTTTGCCAGAATCCAAGCACTCGCCATGGCGTGGTTCAGAGGAAAGGGGAATTCTTTATTCCCGATGACCTTACTGACTTCACTCTGAACGTATTCATTACTTGCCATTTGCGGCCTTCCTTTCTTCTTCGATCACTTCTTTAGTTTTTAGCATGAGTTGTTTTAGGACATCAATGTTGCGCCCGGAAACGCCCGAGATCGGGAGGACCCGCCGATCAAGCTGTTCTTCCATGTGCGATCTAAATTTCTCGATCTCTTCTTCCGTCATGGCGTCGATCTTCGTGAGACAGACGATTTCTTTTTTATTGAGCATATCTGAGCTGTATTTTTCAAGCTCCGTTCTGATCGTTGCATAGGCCTCGATGGCTTCGAATTCTTCGAGAAACATCGAGCAGTCGATGAGATGAACTAAAGCAGCCGTGCGCTCGATATGTTTCAAGAACTTTATTCCAAGACCTTTTCCTTCCGCAGCTCCTTCAATAAGACCTGGGATATCAGTCACCACAATTGTTTTCTCGCCCAGCTGAACAACACCGAGATTTGGTTCGATCGTTGTGAAAGGGTAGTCTGCAATTTTTGGACGAGCCGCGGAGATCGCACTGATGAGAGTTGATTTTCCCGCATTCGGAAGACCAATGAGCGCAATGTCCGCGAGGAGTTTAATCTCGAGATGAATTTGAACTGCTGTTCCCACTTCTCCATTTTGAGCGAAGTTGGGAGTTTGTTTGACGGAAGTTTTGAAAGCAGAATTCCCTAATCCGCCACGGCCACCTTCAGAAGCGATGTAGCGCTGGCCATGCTCCGTAATATCGCAAAGGAGATTGCCCGTAATTCTGTCAGTGATCAGTGTTCCGACAGGAACTTTTAAAAGAAGATCGTTGCCTTGGGCACCAGTCATGTTGGACCCAGAACCGTTGACACCTTCTTCGGCACGAAAAGTTTTCAGACCCCGGAAGTGCATGAGGGTATTCATTCCTTCATCACCAACGAAAACGATGTCACCACCCTTACCGCCGGTTCCGCCATCAGGGCCACCTAAAGGCACATATTTTTCGCGGCGGTAACCAACGAAACCTTTTCCGCCGTCGCCACTTATTACTTCAATTTCAACTTCATCAATAAACTTCATAAAACACGGGTCCTAGCCTCTCGGCCGTATTAAAAACAAAGGGGAGCTATTGCTAGCTCCCCTCTCTATCGCAAAGATCTGTAAAGATCAATTAAGCTGGAATAACAGAGATAATTTTCGTGTCTCTGTTGTAGAAAGAGAACTTCACAGTTCCTGGAACCATGGCGTAGATCGTGAAGTCACGACCCATTTTCACGTTCACACCAGGGTGAAACTTAGTTCCTTTCTGACGAACAATGATCATTCCTGTTGAAACGACTTCTCCACCGAACTTCTTCACACCACGCATTTTTGGGTTCGAGTCACGATTGTTAGATGTACTACCACCGGATTTCTTATGTGCCATAAACTGTATCTCCTAAACTTAAATCTTTATTAATTACTTTTTCGCTTCAGTCTTCGCTTTGACTTCCGCTTTCATCACTCCGCCCTGACCATCGTTGATCTCAGTGATCACAAGCCCTGTGTAACACTGGCGATGACCATTCTTACGACGTGATCCACCTGGTTTACGCTTCAAAACGAGAATCTTACGAGTGCGGCCTTGTTTGACAACTTTCGCCGTGACTTTAGCTCCGCCAAGAACGGGAGCACCAACAAGAGTTTTAGCTCCGCCGCCGACGAGAAGAACTTGATCGAAAGTTACTGTCGATCCTTCTTCTGCTTCAATTCTTTCAACGTCGATTTTGTCGCCAGCGCTCAGTTTGTACTGATGACCTTTGATTTCCACTACTGTGTACATGAGGACTCCTTACGGGATAACCACCTGACGGAGGGACTTTTTAGTCCTCTTTAAACCCTAGGTGAGTTGTTTTATGAATGGTCATATTTAAGGGAATTGGCCGAAGAAGTCAATGGTCATGCTGTCTTAATGCGTGCTGTCAGGGTGCCTGAAAATTGGTGTGAAATAGACTCTTATCCGCTGACTTCTCCAAAATGAGGAGTGTGAGGATGAAAACGATAACCAAAAGCTCCGGAATCAGAAGAAATACCTGGCGGCAAGACCAAGGTCCTGCGTGACAAGCTTCTGAGTGGCGTTGTCTGCTTCGTTACCTCGAGCAACCGGTGAGTAGCCAAAAAGTTCAGCTTCACCGTTTTCGGAAATGTTGAGCGTCAGTTTTGCTAGGCCGTACGTGAAACCGGATTTGATATCATTGATGAATGTGGCGCTGACTTTGACCAAGGGATGGAGTTCGTACTGATTCGCGAGTGCCACAAAGTATTCTGTTGGGAGAAATCTCTCCGTGGTGGTGGCTGCTCCGAGGGACCGATTTTGTTTTTGATACCCAGATTCCATTCGGACATGCCATTTCGTCGTGAGCTGGCGATCGTAGCCCAGGAGAATGTCCATCAGATTATTGGTAGAATTTTTATTTGTGAGAAGTGCTGTCTGGTAGAGTCCCTGAAAGAAGAGAAGATTATCTCCCAGCTGATAACTGACTTGGGAGCCAATTTTGTTACGATTTTGGTCTTCACCTAAAACGTACTCAACGGCGAAGTCACCGGAGAATTGAATCTCACCGTGAACCCAGAGCGTTTTATCAATCTGACCGTCGTATCCGTCTAATCTTTTG
>CANETG010000185.1 GCA_947440875.1 Bacteriovoracaceae bacterium | reverse complement strand
CGTGAAAGACCTGCGGAAAAAAGAACAAAAAATTGATATAAGACCTGAAGCCCAGTCGGAAATTGTCGATCAAAGCGAAGAAGAAAAAGTATTTTTGAGCTTTCAGTAAAATTAAGTTCCCTCTTAAGATATTGAGAACTTTGCTGATGCTTTCAAAATTCACTTTTTACGCCCTAACAAAATCTTACAAATTAATGAGTATGTTAAGACGATGATCTTAAACACCTTACACATTCTTACACATTATGTTCTGTCACTTTTTCATGTCCCCATTTTCCATTTTGCCCCTAAAGAGGGGGCAAAATGACTAATGAACTTTTTATTTTGACGAAACGAGTAAGCATAGGATTCAGGATGGTTATGCCTGGGACTAATTTGGCATGTCAGTTGCTTTATTAGACTCCAAGCAGAGGGGATGAACTCCACAAAAGTTCAAAAATTTTCCCCGGAACTCCTGGTTAACCATTAGAGAGATCCCACAAAAAATGGCCCTCCACACAATCTCAATGTTCTTTCCTCTGCACGGTTAAAAACTTAAAAAAGCCCCTCCAAAGAGGGGCTTTTTATTTTGAGAAATTATTTCAATATTCACTCAACCTGACACCAGGACCTCGGTGCCGCAATGATACTGAGAGGCCAAAGTGATATCAATCCCGGCGGTTTCACTCCGGTAATTCAGTCACTTATAGGGGCAGAGATGTTGGCACACTTCGTGCTTTATATTTCCTTGAGAAGAGGGTGATGAACACCACAAAAGTTCACATGTTCCCCGGAAATTCGGCCTAACCAGTCATTATTTCCTCTAAGGCACGTCCCAACACACCCACCACCGTTCGCACTCTTCTCTCAGGTTAAATTTGAATTAAAAAAAGCCCCTCGAAAGAGGGGCTTTTTTTATTTTAGCCATTCGTAAAGATGGTAGTGCTCGCCCGACATTTCCAGGCCCTCATAGACTTTCTGGGCCGTGTGATTTGCTTTCTCCACGTAGAGACGAAGTCCACGAAGATCTTTTGACGTTTCAACCATCGTCCGAAGATGGGAGTAGAGTTTACGGAAAACACCGAGTTTTCTGAATTCCGGTTTCACATAGACCGAGTGAATCCAAAGAACAGTTCCGTTTCTCCAGTCACTCCATTCCGGAACTGTGAGAAGGCACCCTACGACCTCCCCGTTCGCTTCTGCGAGCCAGTATTTTCCCTTCGAAGGATCATCAAAGACTGCCGTTACTCCCAGCTCAACGGTTGGTAGGTCGAGCCTAAGTTGCTCAGTTTCCCAGGCCATCTTGACCTGATAGTCGGCGATCGTATGGATATCGAAAAGAAGACCCGGACGGATTTTAATTTCCATTAAGTCAGTACTCCGCGGACACGCTTAGAAAATTCTCGGACTGCTTCTTGAGCAGTTTTATTTTCTTTATCCATAACCGACCTTATTTCGGCTGCCATTAAGTAATCACTCATCTGGTCACCGGCATCTTCAGCTGTTTTCACAGGTGCTACACCGGAATTCTCGAAGTCATCAGCAAACTTTAAAAGCTCATCACTGGAATATTTTTCTGCGAGCATCTTCATATTTTTAACGTCCATATTATGCCTTCATCTTTTGAACGAATTCCCGGAACGCTTCTTCTTTAGTCACGTTCACGAGATCAACCGGCTCACCATTTTTAAAACAACCAACAGAAGGGAGTCCTGGAAGCTCGAGCATTTCTTTAATTTTGGGATTCTTTTCCACATCGATTTTAAAGATTTTAAATCCTTCTTCCGTCGCAACTCTTTCGAACATCGGTCCGGCCACTCGGCAAGAGCCGCACCAGCTGGCGTAGAAATCGATGAGGACAACTGGTTCGGATTCAATCACACCAAAAATCGTATCGTCTGTGAGTTCAGTCATGGCCATATTTAATTCCTCTTAGTTGATGATGAGGCGAAGAGAGTCGAGCGAAAGTTCCGCTTTATCCATCGCTTTGAGCATATTATTTTTATTGTGTTTCATAAGAATGATTTCTGTTTCAGAGACCGTCGGATTGACCTTCCGGAGTGACTCCAGTCGGTCGATTTCTGCATCCATCGCTTTGACCATGTCATCCCGGAATTTTTCTTTGTACTGCTTGGCACGGGCCACACACAACTCTTTGCCGCGTTTAATACATTCTTTCAAAAAATCTTTCGGAAGTTCTTTCAGTCCTGCTCGTTTTTCTTGGGATAAAGACTCTGTCCCCTCGTCGATGAACTTCTTCGGCATTTTCGGAGTGAGGTCCTGCATCTGCGCATTCAGAAGAACTCGCAGAGGTGTCGGAGGGAACCATTTCTGAAGCTGAAGTTTTTTCTCCGCGACCGCCGAGAGAAGGAAGTAGCCTTCAAAGAGGAATGTTTCTTTCGAGGGTGTCTTCCATGAAGAAATCGTACAGTTCCCCATCTCCTTACTCGAAATGAAGTCCATGATTCCGACCACCATCGGATGATCCCAGGTGAGGAAAGTCATGTCGTCAAACTTAAGCGAATTCTCTCGTTTGAAAGTGACCGTCATCCCTTCGTTATCGAGCCCCGGAAAATGCGGGAGATACATATTATCCCCGGGACGGATAAGGAAGGTCCACGCGTCGTTCATGTCTTCCGTATCCACTCCGAGTTGATTCCAAATATTAATCATGAAGTCACGCAGATCGCTAGAGTCATCGACGTCCTTTAATTCTTTCACGAAGGCCATCGCTTTCGTGTGATTAAATGAGTTGAGCTCAACGAGCTGGTCCTGACCTTCTTCAAGTTTGGTTTCAATTTCTTGATGCACATTTTGAGTTGTCTTGAGGAATTTCTGGAAATCTTTTTCCGAGAATTCTCCTGCCTCAGCTTGAGCGAGAAGACTATTAAGATCATCTCTTACGGTGGCATAAAGCTCAGTGGCCCCACGAGGGGAGGATTCGAACGCATTGAACCCTTCATTATACCAGCGCAGAAGGAGTTCATCCTGTGATTTCTCAACATACGGAACGTGAATCTGAATATCGTTTTTCTGACCGATTCGATCGAGTCGACCGATTCTTTGCTCTAAGAGATCCGGAAGTTTAGGTAGATCGAAGAGGATGAGATTTTTAGCGAATTCAAAGTTTCTCCCCTCTGATCCAATTTCAGTGGAGAGAAGAATCTGGGCTCCTTCCGGGTCAGCAAAGTAAACTGCCTGACGGTCACGGTTCATCAGATTCATTCCCGAATGGAAGACCGCGGTTTTCACCGTAGTCTTATCCTTCAAAGCCTTTTCAAGATCCACTACCAAATCTTTGTCATGGCAGATGAGGAGTGTTTTATCATTCTTATGTTTTTCCACAAACCCAGCGAGCCACTCTGCTTTTAATTCAAAGATCTTTTTCTCGACATTTTTGGTTTTCCCGACTGAGAGTGGATAAGAGTGAAAAACTCTTTTGGGGAAGAACTCACTGTAGGTCGCCATCGTTTTTCTTGTATTGCGCACATACACTCGTCCGGTGCCGTGACGATCGACAAGCATCTGAAGAGCTTTCTGGCGCTCCACCGTATCAAGATCAATCCCTAATTTATCTCGAAGTGTTTTTTTCTCCGAGGCGGTGACGGCCTTGTTAGAGATAAGTTTATTCGCGAGATCTGTCACAGGCTTGTAGCCCATGGTTTCTTCAATAAATTGATTGAAGTCGTGGAAGCGGTTGGAATCAAGGAGATGAAGTCGCGCGTAATGACCGGCGAGACCCAAAATTTCCGGCGTACCCGAAAGAAGAAGAACACCCGGAGTCTCTTTGGCGAGGACAGAAACAAAATCGTACTCCATCGAGGAATTATCCGGAGACCAGCGAAGTTGATGGGCCTCATCGACAACCAGAAGATCCCACTTGGATTCGATCACCTGATTCATGAGCCATTCTTCGCGCATCAAATATTTGATTGAGGCGACAAAGAGTTGCCCATCCTCAAAGGGACGCTCGCCTTTTTCGATTTTTGAATCATGGTTAATCGTTGTGAAAGTCATCTGGAATTTCCGGAGCATTTCTACAAACCATTGGTACACAAGCGAATCGGGAACCAGAATGATCGCCCGCTCCACTCGTCCGGTCAGGATAAGGTGATGGAGAATAAGACCCGCTTCAATCGTTTTCCCCAGACCCACTTCGTCGGCAAGGAGAACTCTGGGACGTGATCTTTTTGTGATTTCGCTCGCCACAAACATTTGATGCGGAATAAGTGAAACTCTCGGTCCAGTGAAACCACGGATCGGGCTTATGAAGAGTTTTCTTTGATTTAAGAGAACATCATAACGGAGTCTAAAAAGTTCTGTAGAATCAATGTTACCAGCAAAGAGTCTTTCTTCTGGTTTTGAGAATGTGAGAGTTTCGGCCAGCTGAGATTCCGGAAGAGACTTCCCCTCTCCCAAGTAAGTCACTAATCCCTTCTCTTCTGTCGTGGATTCAACGATGAAAGATTCACCAGCCGAACCTTTCACTTCATCGCCTTCAACGAATCGGATTCGGCGAAGTGGGGCGGTCTGAGCGCCGTACCGACGGTCAACTTTCGCGGCAGGAAAAAAACAAGTAATCGTTTTTGCCTCGACTTCGATAATAATCCCAAGACCTAACTCAGGTTCAGATTCCGATATCCAGCGTTGGCCTATGATGAAGTGCTTCATTACCTTCCTATTCGTGGGGCTTCCCCGAGATGACAAAAGAATATTCTTGAATGAAGATACTACCAAAATTCCTTCAACCGGTAAAAGCACATGATTAAGTATTTCATCTCGATTTTCGCCCTCGTCCTCAGTTTTTCCTCGATTGCGGCAGATCCGAAATTAAAAGCGGGTCCGTGGCGCTTTGAAATGAAAGCCACCTTTGCCGTGATCCCATTCGTCATAGACTTCAAATACGTTGGGAAAAACCTCACAGGAACTCTCAGGAATGGAAAAGAGAACATTCCTCTGAACAATATTGAAGTGAAGAGGAATTTTATAACGATCCCAGTTCAGCACTACGAAAGCGAGCTTCAGCTCGAGCTTCTCACCAAGGATATTCTTCGCGGGAAATTTGTTCGCTTGAATAAAAATCCCTTAGTCGAAGTTCCGGTCGAAGGAAAAAGCGGGAGTAAAGAGCGCTTCCCAGGAAGATACGAAAAGCCAACCGCTCACTTTAATGGGACTTGGTCCGTCACTTTAAAAGAAGATGACGGGAAAGAGGCCAAAGGAATTGTGATCCTTGAACAGAAGAAAAATAAATTAAACGGTACCATCATGAGTCCCACTGGCGATTACCGCTATTTTGAAGGCTACGTGAACGGAGAATTCTTTGAGGCGGCCAGCTTCGACGGGGTTTACAATTACATCTTCAAAGGCCGGATTAAAAAAAATAAAATGGAGGCAACGATTCTCGGGAGCTGGAAAACAGAAATCGTCGGATTCAAAGACGACAACGCGGCCCTTGCCGATCCTTACAAACAAACACAATTAGATAAACTTTCCTTCACGTTCCCAGACATCAATGGCAAAGAAGTAAGCCTTTCAGATTTTCAAGGCAAGCCAGTGATTGTTTCTTTTTTTGGTTCTTGGTGCCCGAATTGTGTGGATGAAATGAATTACCTCGTTCCGTGGTTTAAACAAAATAAAAAGCGCGGTATTGAACTCGTT
>CANETG010000184.1 GCA_947440875.1 Bacteriovoracaceae bacterium | reverse complement strand
GATTGTGAATATTCACCCGTCTCTTCTTCCCCTTTATCCTGGGGTCAATTCTTATCACCGCGCCTTTGAAGATAAGGTCTCTGAATCCGGAGTCACTATCCATCTTGTGGACGCAGGGATCGACACTGGCGCCATCCTTTTGCAGGAAAAGTTTCCGAGGCTTGAAACCGATACTCTCTCGGATTTTATCCAGCGGGGGAAAGAGTTGGAATGGAAAATGTATCCCAAAATTCTTGAGATGCTTAATGGATCGGCAACTCTGCACCCGGGAGTCTCATAATGGCACGCACGTTACTTACGATCGCAACTTCTGGGCACAAGACTTTCCAGGTCTTCTGGCTTGATTACGAAGGAACACTTTCCTCCAAAGATAAAGAGCGTTTAAAAAATAGAACCACTGATTCCATCGATCAACGATTCATCCTCGATCTCAGTGAAGAATTTTTCAAAACCATGGAAGATCTCGGAGATTCCGTGGAACTGGTCTGCATGAAGCCCGGAGTGACCGACAATCCCGCAAAGAGTTTTCAGGAACTCATTGCTAGCGATGAATCACTCGAAGGCCGAAGCCTTTGCGTTCATTCTGGAATGATTTCCCAAATGGGTACACTGGAATTTAATCCGCTCATCCAAATCAAGGATACGTTCTCATCGAGAAGAGACTTCAGTCGTTTGCTGAGTATTGATTTTAGCGTTCCCCTCATGGTCGAAGTCATGGTGAATGAATACCATATACTGAACATGAACGATGCCGATCTCATGAAGCTATCAAAAGATAATTCTTGGGCTCTGTCTCTGAAAGAAATGCAGATCATTCAGGCGCATTACCAGACTTTAGGCCGCGTCCCGACGGATGTCGAAATTGAAATGATCGCTCAGACTTGGTCCGAGCACTGTAAGCATAAAATATTCAGCGCCAACATTGACTACGAAGATTCGGAGAAGAAAGTCCGAGTGAACGGACTTTTTAAAGATTACATCAAACAGCCGACCTTCGATTTAAATAAGCCGTGGGCAGTGTCACTGTTCGATGACAACGCGGGTGTAGTGAGGTTCCGAGAGGAAATTGATATTTGTATAAAAGTGGAAACCCATAATTCTCCTTCTGCTCTTGATCCCTACGGGGGAGCTCTCACAGGAATTCTGGGTGTGAACCGGGATATCATGGGTACGGGTCTTGGTGCTCGGCCCGTGGCGAACACCAATGTTTTTTGCGTCGGCATGCCCGATGAAGAGATGTTGCCTGTTGGGCTTCTTCATCCGAGAGACATTTTAAAAGGAATCCACCGAGGCGTTCAAGACGGTGGAAACAAGAGTGGGATTCCCACGGTGAACGGTGCCATTTATTTCGATGAATCTTATTCCGGAAAACCTCTCGTTTACTGCGGAACAGTAGGTGTTCTTCCCCCAGAGATTCAGGGCAGAGATGCTTGTAAAAAAGGCCAGCGTCCTGGAGATCTCGTGGTCATGGTCGGCGGAGCAGTGGGGATCGATGGCATTCACGGGGCGACTGCGTCTTCTCTCGTGATGGATAAAACGACGACCCTGGGAATGGTCCAGATCGGAGATCCTTTCACGCAGAAACGAGTGATGGATTTTCTTCTCGTCGCGCGGGACCTTCTTCTTTATAACTCGATCACTGACAACGGTGCCGGTGGACTCTCTTCTTCCGTAGGAGAAATGTCTGGGGCCACTCACGGAGCGGTTCTTCATCTCGACAAAGTTCCGCTGAAGTATCCAGGGCTCATGCCGTGGCAGATTCTCGTTTCGGAATCTCAAGAGCGAATGACTCTTTCGGTGCCGAAAGAAAACTGGCACACTCTTTCTCAACTCGCAGCTACATATCAAGTCGAGGCCTCGGTCGTCGGAGAGTTCACGGACACCGGAAAAATCATCTGTAAGTTCCATGATAAAACGGTGGGAGATATTGATCTAACTTTTCTTCACGACGGACTTCCGAAGATGGAACTCAAAGCGCGCTTTGAGGGAGGCTTTAAGCCGTGGAAAAGAAATCACCCATCGAAGAATATTTCGCAGGCGAATCACTACGAGTTGATCCTAAACTTGCTTAAGCATCCCGTGATTTCGTCGAAAGAAAAGTGGATTAGACAATACGATCATGAAGTCCAGGGAGGGACAGTCGTTAAGCCCATGGAAGGGCTTAATTCGTCAGCCCCGAATAATGCTGGTGTCGTGTGGTACGGAGCCCACGGAGTCGAAGGCATTGATGGTTTTGCAGTCGCCTCTGGTCTTTGCCCGCATTTCTCCATCGATGATACGTATCTCATGACCCTGCTTGCAGTCGACGAGTCGGTGAGAAATATTATTTGTCATGGCGCTGATCCCGAAAAAGTTGCCCTCGTGGATAATTTCTGTTGGCCCGATCCGACTCCGGGTGAAAAAAATCCTGATGCTGAATTTAAGCTCGCGCAATTAGTCCGATCTTGTATGGCACTCAAAGACATGATGGGTATTTACGGAATGCCATTCGTTTCTGGCAAAGACTCCATGAAAAATGATTACCACGGCGAGAAAGTAAAGATAAGTGTGCTTCCCACTCTTCTCGTCACTGCTCTCGGACACGTTCCTGACGTCAGAAATGTACCCAGGTCACAGGCTAGAAATGGTCAACTCCTGTACCGAATTGGGCATAAGAATTATGAGAATTACTTTGGGCATTTCCTGCATGACTTGACCGAGGTCCCCCGCGATAATCGGAATATTTTTGATTGGAAAGGGATCCGTTCCCTTTACACAATCATGTTTGAAGCGACTCAAAAAAAGCTCCTGAGTAGTGTTCATGATCTCTCCGAAGGGGGACTCATAGTGGCACTCGTTGAAACACTCATGATGGATAGGCTCGGAATTTCTCTTCATCTTTCGGAAAAAATAAATGATACGGCTTGGCTCTATTCAGAACTTCCGGGACATTTCGTGGTCGCTATCGACAGAAATAAAAAAGCGGAATTCGAAGCTCACTTTCCTTCCGATGTCCGCGAGTTCCTCGGCGAAGCGAACACCAGCGGAAGGATCCTCATACAGGAAACCGAACTCTCGATGCAAGAATTAACTAAAGTTTGGAGGAACGAATGAGAAAAGTACTTGTCCTCTCCGGCGATGGAATTAATTCCGAAAGAGAACTTGGCCGTGGCTTTAGCGATCAGGGTGCCATCGTTTCCTATCTCCACGTGAATGAGCTTTTAAAGAACCCCGCAAAGCTCAAAGAGTACCAACTCCTCGCTCTCCCCGGTGGCTTTAGTTTCGGGGATGAGCTTCGTTCGGGAAAAATCCTAGCGGAAAAACTTCGTGACACTCTTTCAGACGTCCTGACGGAGTTTTTAAAAAATGATGGGCGTGTGATCGGAGTCTGCAACGGATTTCAGGTTCTGGCGCAGTTAGGGGCTTTCGATTGGGAGACAGGTGAGAGAAGTTTTACACTCGCAGAAAATAATCACGGAAACTTCATGGATAAGTGGGTGAGACTCACGATTCCGAGCAAAGCGCGCACTCTTTCTCCTTGGTTCAAGGAACTCGATGGAAGTCTCTTTCTTCCCGTCCGCCATAGAGAAGGTCAGATCGTTCCCAACACTCGGAACATTCAGCTCCCGTTCTCGCCGCTCCAGTACGAGGAAGACATCAATGGATCGCACCAGCGGATTGCCGGAGTCGTCAATTCTACCGGTCAGGTGTTTGGTCTTATGCCGCATCCAGAAGTGGCGACGCACTCGTTTCTTCATCCTTTCCGGGAGGGAGCTGAAGACAATGCTCGGAAAGGCCAAATGATTTTTAAGAACGGTCTAAAATAGAGAGATGACTATGACAAAAATTCTTCCCAAGCGTGCTCTGGTTAGTGTTTCCGATAAACGAAACCTCGATGGTCTCGCTCCGATTCTCACTAAACTCAATATTGAGATTGTTTCAACCGGCGGGACTGCTGAGTATCTGACCAAGATGGGAATTAAAATCATTCCTATTCAGGATGTCACAGGAAATCCCGAAGCCTTCGGCGGCAGAATGAAAAGCATCTCTTTTCAAGTCGCCTCGGCACTTCTTTACCGCCGGGATCATTCGCAAGATTTGAAAGAAGCCAAAGAGCTACATATCCAAGAGATTGATCTCGTGATTTGTAATCTCTATCCATTTAAAGAAGTAGCCGCTAAAGATAATATTTCTCGCGATGAGCTCATTGAAAATATCGATATCGGCGGCCCCAATATGATCCGAGCGGCGGCTAAAAATATGAAGTGGGTGACTGTGATCACAGACCCTTCAGACTATGAAGCCCTCGGTCAAACTCTTATGACGGGGGGAACCGACGAAGATTTTCGCTGCCAGATGGCGCTGAAAGCATTCTCACTTACCGCCCAGTATGATCTCGCGATCGCAACGAAGCTCGCGCGGGAGTTTGGGGCCGAGTTTCCCGATGCTTTTTCGCATGAAACGAAACCTCTCCGGTATGGTGAAAACCCTCATCAGAAAGCAAGACTTTTTGTCATAAATAATCAGGCGGAAACAAAATCACTGGCGAATGCACCCATCCTTCAAGGAAAAGAAATTTCTTTTAATAATTATCTCGACGCTGATCAAGCATATAAAACTGTCTCTGAGCTCAACCATTTTTTTCCGGAGCTTCAGCACTGTGTGATCGTTAAGCACGGAATTCCTTGCGGGGTGGCGAGTTCGCCTGACCAATTGAAATCTCTTCAGCGTTCGTGGTACTGCGATTCGACCTCAGCTTTTGGAGGCATCATTTCCTTTTCTCATCAAGTCGATGGTGCTTCGGCCGAATGGTTAGCTCAAAATTTTATCGAAGTGGTTATCGCTCCTTCGTATACTCCGGAAGCTCTTCACGCTTTCAGTAAAAAGAAAAATATCCGGGTCGTTGAAGTGCCTCTGAAAAAGGCCGGCTCGCACGAGTGGACTGTCCGTTCGATTAACGGAGGAATTCTCTGGCAGGAAGAAGATGAAAAGCTTTCCCTTGAATTTAAAAATATGACGGCAAAGAAGTTTGACACGAAGAAAAATGAAGTCGTGAAATTTGGCTGGGCCGTAACGAAGTATCTTAAGTCAAATTGCCTTCTTCTCGCGGATTATCGTGACGGAGCATTCGCAATTCTTGCCAGCGGCGTGGGCCAGCCTAACCGCTTGGAGTGCCTTACACTTCTGGCGGGCCCGAGAATGAAAGCAAAAAATATCGAAATCGGTGAAGCCGTTCTATTCTCCGATGCTTTCTTTCCTTTCCGCGATTCAATTGAGGAGGCAAATAAGTGGGGAATCAAATTCGTGGTTCAGCCAGGCGGCTCAATTAAAGATCAAGAAGTCGTTGATGCCTGTAATGAATTTGGAATGGCGATGACGATAACGGGTGAGAGACACTTCAGACACTAAGAGGATTTATGGATTACAAAGACGCAGGTGTGGATGTGGAAAAAGGTGATCTCTTCGTTGAGAAAATCAAACGCTTCATCAAAGAGACCTACACGGATAAAGTTGTCAGTGGAGTCGGAGGTTTCGCCGCTCTCTATGAAATCGACGAAGATAGATATCTCGCGGCCGGAACTGATGGCGTAGGAACCAAAGTAAAATTAGCCCAGGAACTCGGGATTCATACCACCATCGGACAAGACCTCGTGGCGATGTGTG
>CANETG010000183.1 GCA_947440875.1 Bacteriovoracaceae bacterium | reverse complement strand
TCCAGGTAAGTTTGCATGAGTTCTTTTTCTTTCGGTCCGCCCTGCATGAAGTTAGCCTTTTTCGTGCCAGAAAGGATTGATTGAATGAGTTTTGGTCGATCTTTTTTCTCGTTGTTTTCATCTTTTTCTTCAGCATGAACGACGTCGTTGAAAATAATCGTCATGTCACTGGCACCCAAGTTTCTCTTCGTCCAGTACCACATTTCTTCAAAGAA
Organism: Bacteriovoracaceae bacterium; assembly: GCA_947440875.1. GTDB lineage: Bacteria > Bdellovibrionota > Bacteriovoracia > Bacteriovoracales > Bacteriovoracaceae > Peredibacter. The sequence continues at coordinate 5,432 of CANETG010000183.1, read as the reverse complement.
CGAGAGGCGGTCTTTCTTCCAGAGATCACGAAAATGATTCGTGATTTTCCAAATATTTTCGAGCGAGTTAAAATTCTGGTGCATCGTCCAGCGATGATGAATTTTGAGATACATGTCGCGGTACTGCTGAGCGGGAAGATTCTCGAAGGAACTAAATGAGAGACTATCATCGTGAGCATCTAAAATAGGGTAGTGTGCCTTCTCTTTTTCAAGAATCCCCACCAGAGAATTGAAGTGATCGTTATCGTTCACAAACAAAGCTTGGAGATTTTGGTCCACGAGATCTGTGACATCGATGAGCCGAGAATCAATCGTATTTTGGGCCCAGTTGAGCTCTCTGACGAGCAGCTGGTTGGCGGAGCGGACAAATCCGACAGAAATAATCATGCAAAACCTTCCTTGAATCTCGTCATATTAACAAACGCGAACTTAAGTTACAATGAACTCATGCTGCAGCAATGGATTGTTTTCTGCTTTTTTCTCCTCGGAGGTACCGAAGTTTTCGCTCAAGATGAGAGGTATTACCGTCACATTCTCACAGGAGAACTGCCGCAGGTGGCAGACCCGAAGGAAAGTTTTGTCAGAAACTACCTGGTGAAGGGGTCCGAATACATGGTCGATCTCGATGGGGACGGGATTGAAGAAATCCTCCAGCCGGAGAAGCGAGACGGAATTGATTGGCTTTCGATTATGAATTCCACCCGGGGAAATTTATTTTCAGCAAAGTTCTACGCTTCTGGCGGTGAGAGCTCAATTTATAAACTCCGTTTAGTTCACCTTACCCCAAGGATTAAAACGCTCATTGTCTTTTTTGATGAAGGGATTACTAAAGGTCTTCGTTTTGAATCCACTGCCCGAATCTATTTTCTCACTTGGGAAGATAATAAACTTTCTTCTCTGACTCTTAATCCTGGCCCGCATATCTATCAAGAAAAACAGGCGCAGCGAGATCAATATTGGCGCAGAGAATTTAAAGTCGACGTGAGAGATCTCAATGAGGATCTCAAGCGTGAGATCATTGTCCACTTCGGGCACATTCAACACATCTATGAGTATAAAGGTGGCGGGGAATGGACGAAGATCTAGGACGCTTTCTTTGAGACCGCTTCGTTCTTTTTAGACTGCTCACGATCACGGCGATATTTTTCAAGCACTTCTACATTTGAGGCACTATCGACACCAGCACGCTTGCGTAAACGATTCATCACAAAAAGCCATGAGAAAAGTGGAAGTCCTAAAAAAAGAACAAAAGCTATCGTGTTCGTCGCCGACCAAATGATTGGACTTGGCTGGCTCGTCATTGATTTTTTTGGGGCTTTTACAGTGTACGCTTCAGCACTAATCGTCTGAATTTCTTTCTCAAGGTTGACCAATGAATCTGTTCCTTGAGGAGTTGTCTCAGGATGGTCGATTTCGATTCCTACAAAATCTTCAACGGCAGGCTTCCTATCGACTCCCCAGACGTGTCCGGATAGGAGTAAGCTCAGGATGATAAATGTCCGATAATGCATGTAAGAATGTCTCCCTTGGTTCTTATCGTCTGAATGAGAGAAAAACTTTAATTCCTAAAGGTAGAAGCGAGAAAGTCCGATAGGATTTTGTGCCATACTTTGGCCCACTTAGAGGATGATCTCATGAAAATCTTTATCGTATTCCTTCTTGTCTCTGCGAGCGCAGGTTACTACTTATGGAAAGTGGAAAAAGTTCATATTGGTGTGATTGAGAAGTGGGATGCTCAGCTTCACTTCGAGAAGAAAGCACTCCAGCTCGCAAAAGAAAACCGTGAACTCCGCGCTCAGGTTTCAGATCTCACTTACAAGATGAACGAACTCGATTCAAAAAATAAATTCTTTGCTTCTCAGGCCAGTGGGAAGAGTCGCTCCATCGCAAGTGTCCCGCAAATGAAAGCTGATGATCTTGTGAATTACGAAGTCTACAAATGGTCTCCAGAAAAACTTCTTGCCATCGGTGAGAAAGAACTTCATTTCAAGAATTATGAAAAATCAGCTCAGTTTTACAATGAACTCATCGATCGTTTTTCCAAAGATAAGATCGTGAGTGACCGTGTTCTCTTTGGCGCAGGTGTGGCCGCCTTCGAAACTGGCAAACGATACGATTGGGCAGAAAAACACCTCTCGAAGTTAGTCAGCAATTATCCGAAATCAGAGTTCTATCGGGGTGCTAAACTTTGGCTCGCTCTTTCTCAGTATCAACAGGGAGAGCACCAAAAGTTCCTCACCACCGTTGAAGAGTTTCGCCTGAAATATCGTAATACAGATGAATGGAAATTATTAAGCAGGTACTATGAAGACATTATTTACAAAGTCAAAAAGTAGTCTTTTCCTTCTCGCTTTCATGGCTTTCCCTCTGTGGGCAAAGCCAGTCGCGCAAGTCACAGAGCTCTCCGGCTCTGTGTTCGTCGTTAAGCCCGACGGGAAAACTGCCACTCTCAAGGCCAACGATCATCTCGAAGATAAATCCGAAGTGATGGTGGAAGAAGGTGGAACGATTACGCTCAATGATTACTACGATTCCACGTATCACCTTATCGGCGGAACACACTTGAAGCTTTTTGATCGCTCAGCGCAGCTGAAACGTGGAAAAACTTGGATTCAATGTCTCAACGGTCGCTTCCCACTGGCCCTGACAACTGCAAATGGCCACGCGAGTTTTAAGAAAGGCGAATTCATCGCAACTTTTGATCAGGCAACGAGCCGATCGCAGTTTCTTGTCGTAAGCGGAGACGTTGAAGTTTCAAACGTCCTCGAGCGAAATCTCAAATACTCTGTGCCGGCGGGGACCTTCACTCTCGTCGATCCAGAAGTTGAGAACGGAGCACCGAGAGCTCCGACGAAAGTGGGGCTCACGTCTCTGGACAGTGCTCTGTCGGAATTTAAAAAACTTCCTGAAGAAATAAAAACGGGAATTGCTCCCGCGCGATCCATTGCCTCAGTGGAAAGTTCTGCCAAAAAAGGTGAAATTACTTTTATTAAAACGAATCGCCTTCCTGCCTCGGTGAGTGGTGGTGCCCAGAATTACTTTGCAAAAAAAGTTAGTAAAGTAAGCCAAGAGAAAACAGTGAACCTTGGACATGCTCCTATTAGGTATTTTGGGACAAGTTGGAAACCGGTGGAGGCACCCAGAATGCCTGCTTCTATAGCTCCTGTCGTACCGGCACCCAAAAAAATTGCACCCCAAACGCTCGATCCTGAGTTTGAGGACTCCCTTAAGAGAAAAGTCTTAGAGCAACCTAAGTTCACGAAAGAACTGGATAGTCTTATCCAAGATTTAAAGAGTTACTAGTCCTTAAGAACGATAGATTAATGCCACCTTAAGCACTTCAAAGTCCTTGATGTCACAGGGATTTTACATCCTAAAAGTCAGATCGTAAGAATTAAGGAATCTTGATTTCATATTCTATCTATAGGCGCCTTATTATGGCTCCATGGAAAAAAATAGAATGCATGTTACTATCATTGACGACAACAAAGACCTCCTAGAAGCGCTCTCGAGCTCTCTCTCGGACTCATTCACTCTGGAGACTTTTACAGAGCCGGATAAAGGACTTGAATTCATCCGCAACAACTACACGGATGCGATCCTTCTCGACCTTCACATCCCTGGCAAAGATGGCTTCCAGGTGTATGAAGAAGTTAAGCGTGCGAAATCCAATCTTCCCGTACTCTTCCTCACTGGGGACTCAGACATGGGTGCTCGAGTGAAGGGTCTTGAGATTGGCGCTGACGACTTCCTTATTAAACCGGTTCAAACTGAAGAGCTCGCAGCGAGGATTCGCAACCGCGTCGTTCTCTCGAAAAGAAATCTTCAGAACAATAAGGTGATTAAGTTCAAGGATTTGACAATCGATCTCGATGGCCATCAAGTCATTCTTAACAACCAAGCTGTTCGTTTGACGCCTAAAGAATACCAGCTCCTTTTGGTACTCTCTCAAAACCCGAACAGAGTGATCCACAAAGATGATCTTATTCATATGCTCTGGAAAGACGTGCACGTTGAAGTGAACAACCTCGACACACATTTCTCGAACCTTCGCCGGAAGTTGAAGCCGTTTTCGGCTCATATTAAAACGCTGAAAAATCTCGGCTACGTTCTCCGCATATAGTCCTCTACAATCTATCATCATTTCAGCTATCCTTTTGGTAAATCAAAAGGATGGCGTTTATGTTTTATACTGAAGATTTAGCTCTGACGTATGATGATGTTTTGATAGTCCCAAACTATTCTGAAGTCCTCCCCACCGAAGTCGAATTGAAAACGCGTTTTTCCCGCAACATTACGATGAATATTCCGATTGTCTCATCGGCGATGGATACGGTGACGGAATCCCGGACTGCGATTGTGATGGCCCAGGAAGGTGGAATCGGTGTCATCCACAAAAACCTCACTCCGGAAGAGCAAGCGTTCGAAGTCGAGAAAGTGAAGAAGTATGAATCAGGAATGATTATTAATCCTTTCACCGTTACTCCTGAGCAATCGATCTCGGCACTTTTTGATCTCATGAAAAAATATAAAATTTCTGGGTTTCCCGTTATCGACGGAGATAAAAAACTGGTGGGGATGATCACGAATCGCGATCTCCGATTTGTTTCGGATACGTCAAAGAAAGTAAAAGATGTCATGACATCTAAAAATCTTGTAACGGCTCCGGAAGGAACGAATTTCGAAGCAGCGAAACTTATTCTCCAACAGCATCGGGTAGAAAAACTTCCGGTCGTCAATAAAGAAGGTCAACTCCGCGGACTCATCACCATTAAAGATATTGAAAAAACAATCGCCTACCCTCTCGCGAATAAAGATCAGTTTGGGCGTCTTCGTGTCGCTGCTGCCATTGGCGTCGGAGACAAGGAAGTCAAACGCGCTGAGGCCTTGATTAAGGCTTCGGTGGACGCCATTGTTATCGACACGGCTCACGGACACTCGAAAGGTGTGATCGAGATGGTGAAAATCATCAAGAAAATGGCGAAGGATGTTGATGTCGTCGCTGGGAACGTCGCCACCTCAAAGGCATGCGAAGATCTCATCGCTGCGGGTGTCGATGGAATTAAAGTCGGAATCGGTCCGGGATCCATTTGTACGACGAGAGTCATCGCTGGTATCGGTGTGCCTCAGATGCAAGCGATCTTTGACTGCAGAGTTCCTTGTGAAAAAGCAGACATTCCTTTCATCGCTGACGGGGGAATAAAATTCTCCGGTGACATCGTGAAAGCTCTCGCCGGTGGTGCGTCGACCGTCATGATCGGATCTCTATTTGCAGGAACTGACGAAGCTCCAGGTGAAATGGTGCTCTATCAAGGCCGCGCTTATAAAATGTACCGTGGAATGGGTTCTCTTGGGGCGATGGAAAAAGGGTCAAAAGACCGCTACGGTCAGAGTGCCGTAGAAGAAGTGTCAAAACTAGTTCCGGAAGGAAT
>CANETG010000182.1 GCA_947440875.1 Bacteriovoracaceae bacterium | reverse complement strand
GTCATCGATGATCCACACAAACGATTCACTGTCTGAGCTGATACAGTTTTAGGAATCTCGGTCAGGAGCTGAGCATTTCTTCCGATGTTGTAGCACTGCTCGAGAGTCTGCTGAACGCACCCCCAGATGATGTCTTCGATCTCTCCGGGATTCATGTCCGGATTTCTTTTCAAAATTGCTTTCATGAGATGAGCGGAGAGATCTTCCGCGCGAACGTTTCTAAAAACTCCGGCCTTCGATTTTCCCATCGGAGTTCTTACGGCGTCGACAATAACTGCATTTTTCATATGAATATCCTAATAGTAAGTTTTGTTTTGAGCGGCCATTTCTTTCATCTTCGGTGTGAGCTCATACATTGTTCCGATCTCTGTGAACTTCTTCGAAATCTCTTCCATCTTTTTTAGCCCAATGGAGTCAGCATACTTGAGAGTTCCCGCTCGGAAAGGAGGGAAGCCAAGCCCCAAGAGGAGCCCCATATCGACTTCCGTCGCAGTCTCAACGATTTTGTCCTCGAGGCACCGGGCCGACTCGTTGATCATCGGAATCATCATACGCATGATGATATCTTCGTCACTGACTTCAATTGTTCTTTTAATCACTGGTTTGATGAGCTCGTAAACGGCCGGGTTCACTTTCTTAACTGGTTTTCCTTTTTTATCCATCTCGTATTCATAAAAGCCGAGATTGTTTTTTTGACCGAAGCGTTTGTTCTCATACATGACTTCGAGGATTGTTTTCGCCGAGTACGCCATTCTATCGGGGAAAGCGTCCGCCATAATTTTGGAAGCATGAACACCGGTATCAATTCCCACGACATCGAGAAGATAGGCCGGTCCCATCGGCCAGCCGAATTTTTCCATGACCTTATCAATCTTTTGGAAATCGACTCCGTCTTCCAAGAGATGCACAAAACCTTTGAAGTACGGAAAGAGAATCCGGTTCACGAGAAAGCCCGCGCAGTCATTGACCACGATCGGAGTCTTATTCATCTGGAGCGCGTAGTTCACCGCCCGGGCGACAGTTTTTTCTGATGTCTTTGCTCCCCGGATGATTTCGACCAGTGGCATCCGATGAACCGGATTAAAAAAGTGCATGCCGCAGAAGTTTTCCGGACGCTTAAGACCTTCAGAAAGTTTCGTGATCGAGATCGTCGATGTGTTACTTGCCAGCACGGTATCCAGAGAGACAATTCCTTCGACCTCACCGAGGACAGCTTTTTTAATTTTTTCACTCTCTACCACCGCTTCGACGACGAAATCAGTTTTAGTAAAATCTGAGTAAGAAAGAGTCGGAGTGATGTGAGAAATGACTTTCGCCATTTTTTCGGGAGTTGTTTTTTTTCTTTCGAGCTCTTTATTGAGAAGTTTTGTCGCTTCGTTCATGCCGAGCTCGAGCTGCTCAGTCTTGATGTCTTTCATGAGTACTGGTGTTCCCATCGAAGAAGACTGATACGCAATCCCTCCGCCCATGATCCCTGCGCCGAGAACAGCACCGAATTTCGTGGGTGCTGCGTCCTTGGTCATCTTCTTAGAAACTTTTTTCAGATACTGATCCCCAAGAAAAACCTGAGTGAGGCATTCCGCAGTTTTCGTTTTTGCCATCTTGGCGAATGCTTCGCTTTCAAATTTCATCGCTTCATCGCGACCAAGGTGCTGGCCTTTCTGCATGACCTCGACCGCTGCCACTGGTGCTGGATAGTTTGGGCCCGCGATCCCAGCGACGAACGCTTTTGCGCCATCAAAACTCATGGTGGATTCAATCCTGTCGAGCCTCAGGGCCGATTTCTTCTGCTGGTTTCTTCCTTCCCAATTCAGATCACCGCTTACCGCGCGCTCGAGAAGTTTTAGGCCTGCAGCTTCGAGATTTCCTTCTTCCACGATCCCATCGATGGCGCCGAATTTTAAGGCATCATCTGATTTGTATTGTTTCGCCGAGGTGATCCACTCAATGGCGTGATCTGCACCGATCAAGCGTGGAAGGCGAACAGTCCCACCCCATCCAGGAATGATTCCGAGTTTCGTTTCCAGAAGTCCGATCTGAGCTTTCGGGCTCGCTAATCGGTAGGTCATCGCCAGAGCTATTTCACAACCACCACCGAGAGCAAAACCATTGACGATTGCGATGGTAGGAAAGGGAAGATCTTCAAATCCATTAAAGACTCGATTCACACCCTGAAGAAAGTTTTGAAGCTCTTCTTCGGTTTTCTGAAAGTGCCCCATGAACTCTGTGATGTCGGCGCCAAAAACAAATCCGCCTGGTTTTCCCGAAGCGAAGAGCAGACCTTTGGCATTTTGTTTTTTTACAACTTCGAGGACTTCGGAGAGCTCTTTTAAGGCTTTGGCATTGAAGACGTTGGCCGATTGATCTTTGAGATCAAAAACAACTTTCAGAAAATTGTGGGTGAGGCTCTCGAGGCGAAACGCCTCTCCAGAATAAAGCATGGAAACTCCTTCAGAGAAATAAATAAGATTTTACTCTCTAAGGAGCTTTTACTCTATGAGAAACGATTCCGATAAAATCGCTACAGATATTGAGCGAGTTCTTTCTTGATATCTTCTGGTTTATCAGTCGGTGCGTAACGCTTCACGACCTGACCATTTTTATCGACAAGGAACTTGGTGAAGTTCCATTTCACCGCTTCCGTGCCCAGAACACCAGGCTTCTCGCCTTTGAGGTATTGGTACAGAGGATCAGCGTCACTACCGTTGACATCGACTTTGGCAAACATCGGAAAAGTGACGTTGTAATTGAGTGAGCAGAAGTTTTTGATCTCTTCTTCGTTCCCCGGCTCTTGTTTTCCGAACTGGTTGCAGGGGAATCCGAGGACTGCTACCTTTCCTGCCATTTCTTTATGGAGCGCTTCAAGGCCCGTGTATTGGGGCGTAAAGCCGCACTTACTAGCGACGTTCACGATCAAAAGAATTTGTCCTTTGTACTGCGAGAGGGACACATCTTTACCGTTAATATCTTTGACTGAAAAATCATAAACACTGTTGGTCATAGGAACTCCTGTTGTTAAAGTTTAGGCCTTCCTTTAGTATTTGGTCATGCAAAATTTTGATTTTCATAATCCGACAAAAGTTCTTTTTGGCGAAGGGGTCATCTCCCGTTTGCCGGAAGTCTTACCCGATGGACCAATTTTACTTCTCTCAGGGGGAGGAAGCATCAAGTCTAATGGCGTTTACGATCAGGTCATGAACACTCTTATTGGAAGAGTGGTTTTTGAAGTTTCCGGTGTGCGTCCTAATCCGACTTTTGAAAAGTGCATGGAGGCAGTAGAGATCATCAGGAAAGAAAAAATTGGTTTCATTCTCGCCGTCGGTGGGGGTTCTGTGGTGGATTCGGCGAAGTTTATTTCTTTTGCCGCTCTTTACGAAGGGAACGCCGAAGATATTCTCCGTCGTCAGGATACGCTGGTGAAAAAAGCCGTTCCCTTCGGCGCTGTTCTCACTCTTCCTGCGACTGGCTCGGAGATGAACTGTTATTTTGTGATTTCCCAAGGAGAAGAGAAATTGAGCGGGGGGAATCCACTTCTTTATCCCCAGTTTTCGATCCTGGATCCAAAGGTCACGGCCACACTTGATAAACGACAGATTGGAAATGGTGTCGTGGATGCTTTTGTGCATGTGATGGAACAATATTTAACATACCCTAGTGATGCTCCTCTTCAGGACCGATTTGCGGAATCCATTCTTCTGACTTTAATTGAAGAAGGACCCAAATCTTTCCGTAATCCTCAGGACTATAAATCTCGCGCTAATTACATGTGGTGTGCAACGATGGCGCTTTCCGGTGTTGTCGGTAGCGGGGTTCCCCATGACTGGTCAACTCATGCTATCGGACACGAACTCACGGCCCTTTATGGTCTTGATCACGCACAAACTCTTGCCATCGTTTTTCCGGCGATGATGTGGGTTATGAAAGATGAAAAAAATGCGAAAATTAATCAGTACGCCGAGCGAGTTTGGAAGATCGCTGATCATCAAGATCCTTTCCAAGGGGCCTTCCGGAAGACGGTTGATTTTTTTGAAACATTAGGTCTCCCGACAAAACTTTCTGCCTACGGAATAAAAGAAGACGTTGCGCTCAAAGTGATCTCTCGTTTTGAGAAGCGTGGATTTCAGCCGATGGGGGAGAAGGGATTGGTCACATTAGATAAGATTCGAGAAGTTCTTCGAGTCGCCAGTCAGTGAGTAAGAGGGCCATCACCGCTCAACGTTGTATCCGTTGCCGGATTAATCTTCCACTGTGTGTTTGTGAACTCATTCATCCCCTTGTTGTGCGAACAAATATCTCCTTAGTCGTTCATGTGAGTGAACTCACTCTTTCATCTAATACGGCCCAGTTCATACGGCAGATGATCCCAGGGCAGGCGGACATTTTTATTCGCGGTCAAGAACATGAAAGATTCACTCCCGATCAAATTCTGGCCAGATCGGGGCAGCAGATCTTTCTCTTTCCTTCAGAAGACTCGCTTGAACTTAACGATAATTTTTTAAAAAATAACCCTGGTCCGCATCACCTCATTGTTCCTGACGGAAAATGGACTCAGGCGATTAAAGTGAGGAATCGAGAGCCCGCGTTTAAAAATATGCAGGCGGTTAAGCTCCCGAAAGGAATTACCGCTGAGTATGAGCTGAGAAAAACTCCGCATCCCGAGTGGGTTTCAACTTACGAATCGGTTGCCCACGCATTGGGTATTCTTGAGGGAACCCCCATTCGGGATGAGCTTATGGTATTTTTCCGCGCCTGGGTCAAGCGAACGATGTATAACCGGACTGGTTATCGCCGGTACGAAGATTAGTTTAATTTCGGGAGTGCCTCTTTGCTTGAGTTATCCAAAAAGCTTCTAAAGTTAATTAATTTTAGTTGTTGGGTGGGAACGATGTCTAAACGGTTTCCATTTCTTCCCTGGAAAGCATGGAGGATTTTTTTTTGTTTTCTTGAATAAAGGAATCCACCATTGACGATATGACTAAAAAAAAGTGTGTCATCATCCAGTTCCTGGACACCCCCACAGGCCGCTGAAAAGAAAAGTGCTTTTGCCTCTGCGGTATATTTGAATGTTGTTTTATTTTTCACAGGGTCATACTTATTAATCGAAGAGTAGGCATAATTTAGCGTAGGATCATAAACTAAATTATTAAAGAGAAGAAATTCTCCGGTTGAAGAGACTTGAACGTCATGAACCTGATGGGAGTAAGACTCTGGGTTCGGTTGAAAATAAAGAGTCTCGCGCAAATCCGGCGACAGGATAACAGTACCAACGCCGCTACTATTAGCAATGATATTGCCGGCCTTGAGGTAACTCGCTTTTGTTTCACCCTTGTTCTTCGGAACCTCATAAATGCTATTGAAATGGGATGTTTCGAGAGTGGCGTTGACTGCCTTTAAGAGTGGATTATTCCCCCATCTGAGAGGGATGAATTTTCCGTCCTTAACTATTTCTCTCGCGTTTCTTCGGTGAATGGTTTTTCCTGTCTCGACATCTAAGATGAGGAGAAGATCATCCCTTTCGACCAAGTTTCCTCTTTTCACGACTTCAGATGAGAGTGCGAGAACTCGTTTTTTGTCAGGTGATAAATTCACTTGATGATGAAATTGCCCAGTTAATTCCCACATCGTGGTTTGATCACGATTGAATCTTCTCAAACCTTTCT
>CANETG010000181.1 GCA_947440875.1 Bacteriovoracaceae bacterium | reverse complement strand
TCGAATGATCCAGGAATCAACGTCTCGCTCATCGATGAGAAAGTCGAGATCATCTTGTTCCACTTTAGGCATCCCTAAATTAAATGTAATACTCTGAGTGACGACCGCCTCCTGACGAAAGCCCGAGGGCCACTTAATTTCACTGAGACCAGTTACTGGCATCACGATACCATCGAGGTGTGTACTGACCGTGTCACGTGAAAGTTTCGCTTCCCTAGAACATGAAGCCACGACAAAAAAGCTCAAGAATAGGAGTTTCATGGCGCATTCCTTTTGTACTCGTTATGATTATAAGACAAATTTTACGAAGGAGTACTCATGAAGCATCTGGTACTGATTTCTTTAGTCGTTGCCTGCTCAAGCCGTTCGGAAAAACTCTCGGATAAGGCAAAAGACATCGAGATTCATCAGGTGAAGCCGGCGCAGTGTAGAGTGATGGGAAAAGTCGAAGGGAAGAATCAGCAAGGATCAAAAGAGCTCGCTCTTAATGATGCTCTTAACCAAGCAGCAGATAAAGGGGCGAACGGATTGTTCGTGAATCAAGAAGTCCCGAACGGAAATCAAATCTCAGTTTTCGCGACAGCGTATGACTGCGACTAAGATTTATATTTCTTAGCGAAGTACTCATCGAGTGCGATGAGATTCGGAAAAAATTGAATCTTTTGTTTCTCGAGATCGTTTCTTAAGTACCCCTTAACGTTTCCGCCAACCAAGATGGTGGGATTCACTTTGAGGTTCGCGCGCAATAGATTCACGTAGCTTTCGATCGTATTGTTTTCATCGAGTTGGTAGCGAGTTGTTCCAATCAGAACTGCACTTGGGTGAAGTGCGTTTACTGCCTCTGACAAAGAAACAGCGGGAAGGCTTGGACCCAGGTAGACGAACTTGATAGAGTAGTGAACGCACAGAAGTGCTCCCGCAAGAATCCCTATCTGATGCATTTCTCCCTCAGGAGTTGTAATGAGGATGAGATCGGTTGTTGCTGACATACGCTGATAGTGGTGGCCGATCATCTGGCCAATGTGAGAGCAGACAATAGCGGAGATCGTGTGCTCTTGCGCCACTGAAAACTCGCCGCGGGCAACCTTCATACCAATTTGTTGAAAGAGCGGGATGATAATGTTGATGCAAAGATCTCGTGGTGTTATGAGATTGCGTGCTTTTTCTAGTTCATGGGAAATGATGTCGAGTTTGTAGGCTTCGAGTGCCAGGTGGAGACTCGAGAGAATTTTTTCGTAATCTACCTTATCATGATGGGGGGTTACGACGTGTCTTTCATCGTACGGGCGGTGGAGAAGTGTGGAATAAACGAGCTTAAGTTCGGAGAGCTCAAGGTGAGCTATCTTCCCTATACTTTGTCCCAATTCAGTGAGCTTATAAAGAAGGGCGAGTTTTTCAATATCTGTCTCGGAGTACAAGCGGTGCTTGTTTTCGGCCCGCTCTGGGACTACCGCGTTATAGCGTTTTTCCCATGCGCGGATGGTGGCCGAGGCGACTCCGGATAACTGAGAGGCTACTTGTATGTTGAAGTATTGCATGAGATTTTTATAACATGTTTAGGTTTGTAAAAGAAGCGTAGAAGGCTGTTGAACCTATACAATGCAAGGACAAAACATGAACACTCAACAAACTTATCCCGTTAAGAAATCTCTGGAAGGTAAGACCTATCTCTCCGGAATGAAGGAATATCGGGATATCTATGCAGAGTCAATTTCAGATCCTGGAGGCTTTTGGTTAAAGGCCGCCAAGAATTTAGATTGGTTTCGCTTCCCCGAAAAAGGTCTTCAAGGCGATTTTAGCAATGTGAATTATTCCTGGTTTTTAGGGGGAAAATTAAACGCTTCGTACAATTGCCTCGACCGCCATTTAGCTCCGCGAGGAAATAAGAACGCAATTATTTGGGCCAAAGATGAGCCTGGAGACTATCAAGAAATTACTTATCAAGAAGTTTTTGAAAACGTCTGTCGTCTCGCGAATTTAATGAAAGCTCATGGTGTGAAAAAAGGTGATCGCGTTTGTATCTATCTCCCCATGATTCCGGAGCTCGTTTATTCCGTCCTCGCTTGTTCACGCATCGGTGCTATCCACTCTGTTGTCTTCGGAGGATTCAGTGCTGAATCGAAGAAAGGCCGCATCCTCGATGCTGAATGCCGTTTTGTGATTACTGCCAATGAGGGACTTCGCGGAGGAAAGAAAATTCCTCTGAAAGCAATTACCGATGAAGCGATTAAAGATCTCCCATTCGTTGAGAAAGTTTTAGTCGTTCATAGGACAGAAGTGAAAGTGCCAATGAAAGAGGGAAGAGATCTTCATTACGAAGAAGAAATGAAAAGATATCGTCCCATAGCTCCGTGTGAAGAAATGGACGCAGAAGATCCACTCTTCATTCTCTACACTTCCGGCTCAACGGGAAAACCCAAGGGAGTTCTTCACACGACGGGTGGGTATCTCACGTATTGCTCATACACTCACAAATATGTTTTTGATTATAAAGACGAGGAAGTTTATTTTTGTACCGCGGATGTCGGCTGGGTCACGGGACATTCTTATCTGGTGTACGGACCGTTATTGAATGGTGCGACTTCGGTCCTGTTTGAATCCATTCCCACCTATCCGGATGCCGGCCGCTACTGGAGAATCATCCAGGATCTTAAAGTAAATATTTTCTACACAGCACCCACAGCACTTCGCACACTCGCGGCTTCTGGTGATGAGCTCGTGAAAAAATACAATCGTGACTCCGTCCGGATTCTCGGCACTGTAGGAGAACCCATCAATCCTGAAATCTGGAAATGGTATCATGATGTCGTCGGTGAAAAGCGTTGTGATATCGTCGATACCTGGTGGCAAACCGAAACGGGAGGAATTCTTATTTCTCCGATTCCGGGAGTTACTCCCACAAAACCTGGGTCGGCGACACTTCCATTTTTTGGCGTTGAGCCCGTGATCGTGAAAGCAGAAACGGGTGAAGAACTGAAAGGCAATGGGGTCGAGGGTGCTCTTTGCCTGAAACATTCTTGGCCAGGACAAGCTCGAACCATCTACAAAGATCACGCGCGCTTTATCGATACGTACTTCACTCAGTATCCTGGAAAATATTTTACTGGAGATGGATGTCGTCGTGATGAAGACGGTTATTACTGGATCACCGGAAGAATTGATGATGTCCTGAACGTTTCTGGTCATCGACTGGGAACGGCCGAAATTGAAAGTGCGTTGATGGAATCTCCTCACGTGGCCGAAGCAGCTGTTGTCGGAATGCCTCATGAAATTAAAGGCACAGGTATTTATGCCTACATTATCCTCGCGACGGGGCTCAAAGTTTCGCCGGAGATTGTGGAGGAGATTAAAGAAATCGTCCGCAATAAAATTGGTCGATTCGCTGCTCCCGACGTGGTCCACCCAACGCGTGGGCTTCCTAAAACTCGCTCAGGAAAGGTTATGCGACGGATTCTCCGTAAGGTCGCTGCTGCTGAATACGATGGATTAGGGGACATTTCGACCCTCTCAGATCCCTCAGTTGTGGAAGAGATCGTTCGCGAGCACATGGACCGTAAGTAGCTGGGAAAACGCTTGTAAAAAATTCAAATTTTTGGGATACCTCCCTCCCGGATGCTATATTCCGCGGAGGAGAATCCCATGAAATTTAAGTACCCTTTTGTTTTCGCCGCATTCATTGCGACACCTGCGTTTGCGGGAATCATGAAGTTCAACGCTTTCACGATTAATGAAGCGCGATCAAAATATCTCATCTCCTCAGAAACAATTATCGTTAAAGTGAAGTCCCCCTCAGCGTTTTCAAGCCGCCACGGTGGGATGGGAGAGTTTAGTCCCTTCTTTGTGACCGAGAGTGGAACGTGGGGATATTTCAAACTTCACCTGATGCCAGATGCTCTGACTGCAGCTGGAATCATGAATGATCTCTCGGATGATAAGAGTATCGAGCACGCGTACTATGCTCCGATTCCCAAGCCCGCGACGATGACTGAAAATTCGGAACAATCGATAGAGACTGATTACGTTCAGGAAACTCCTGATTTCGAAGTTCAACAAAATTATCTTCAGCCATCTCCGACGGGAGTGGGTGCTACGACTGCTTGGGAAATTCCCGGCGGAACGGGGAAGAACGTAAAAGTGATTGATATCGAAACTTGTTTTGAAGACCGTCACGAAGATTTCGAAACTCCATTCTACGTCGGAGCCAACCCCAGAAACTGTGATTCAACTGATCATGGAACAGCGGTGTGGGGAGAAATTGCGGCCAAACGAGACGGGAAAGGTGTCACGGGTATCGCTCACGAATCTCAGTTCGGAATTTACGGCTTTATCGAGGGTGATCTTGCGGATGTTGATGACCAATACATCAGAAGCATTAATCAGGCGATCCAAGGGGCCACAGAAAATCTTGAGTCGGGTGATGTGATCGTGATTGAGCAGCAGATGGTAGGGCCAGATCTTAAAAAATATACAGCAGTGGAATACTGGCCTCATATTTTTGATCAGCTCAAGGCCGCGACGAAAAAAGGTATCCACTGTCTTGAAGCCGCCGGGAATGGTGGATCAAACTTCGATGATCCATCCTATGAAGGTGCATTTGATCTTGAGAAACGCGATTCTGGATGTGTGATGGTAGGAGCCGTCGGGCCCGTTGATAAAGAGAGACTTTCTTTTTCTAACTACGGTTCTCGCTTAGATGTTTCCGGTTACGGTCGTGGTGTGGTGACGACTGGTTACGGTGATCTTTTCAACCAGGCACCTGAAAGAAAATACACTGCTCGTTTCTCTGGCACTTCATCGGCGACACCGATCGTTGCAGGGGCCGTAGCAGTCGTGAGTTCCATCGCTCAAGAGAGTAGAAAAAATATCTCGCCGAAAAATATGCGCGAGATGCTCCGGAAAACTGGTGTTCCTCAGGGACCAGCGACCCAAAGACAGCGAGTGGGGAACTTTCCTTCGATCGAGCAGATGCTGAATAAAATGAAAATTCGTCGCCGCTAAAATCCTTCCATAAAATTTTCAAGATACTGCTGCTCTTTTGGGGTTAATTCTCCAAAGGGCGGCATGTGCGCACTCTTCACCATGTAATTGATCGTGAGACTGTTCTGTCTGGTGAGCGTTCCTCTGGCGAACAATCCCTCTTCTTTATGGCACGAAGTGCACCGGGGAAGCTTCAGTGGACTGTTCGAAATCTTACCCTCATGCCGGAAGGGTGTCGCGCCGATGGTCTTTCCTTCAGATTCTACGCGCCCATAAAGTTTGATCCTCAGATTGAGCATCTTCACTTTAAGATTCTCCGTCAAAGTGAGGCTTCCTTCGGCGGGCCTTATCACCCTGGGACCATTGGGATGACACATGAAGCACGAAACTTTGTACTCAATTTTTTTCTCACTCTCTGGACTCATCTGGATGAATGTCGCTTTCTTATCCATGACAATAGAAAGTTTGTCCCATTTTTCCGGAGAAAGATTTTTTCCTCCGTGCGACTGCCGCATCGACCAGACTTCCTTGCCATTTTTCCAACTCCACTGAATTTCATTAAAGACGGGCCCACCCTCAATCGTCTGAGATTCCGCAGACTGAAAGAGAATGGGTGCGGTGAGGAAAGAATAAAGAAGTGTCCCCATGACGATCATCATGGGGAGGAGGAGAAGTTTTTTCACTGACAGAGAAAAGTTTTACTCACGCCATTCAGAGTCAGCGAAGCTTTCTTTG
>CANETG010000180.1 GCA_947440875.1 Bacteriovoracaceae bacterium | reverse complement strand
GCCATATTTCTCATAATTCTCGCCCTCTGACCGAAGAGGACTATGATTAGTTATGTCAGGGAGGACTCATGAATAAAAAGAACCTTATCATTGCAGCTTCTTTTTTTGTTGGTGTCTTAAGTGTAGGAAGTATTTTGCACTTATCAAACAGAACAACATCCTCTCGCATCGGATCTGACGATGCTTTCCTTGCTTTGATTAAAAACGACCGAGCGGGATTTGAGGCGTGGGTCAAAAATGGTGGAGATCTCTCTGCGTTTCTTCCGCTGATTGACGGAAAAAAAATGACAGTCGCCGAAGGTCTGGCTTATTTTGAGCGAGTTGAATTCATCAAATACCTTCAAGCAAATAAGATCAAATTTTTGAACCAGGCTAAAGACGGAAACGACGACATCATGGTCTTTGCTGTGCTGAAGAATAATCCGGAACTCTTTTCTCTTCTTCTGAAAGAAAACCCGGATATGAGCGGGACTTACGGTAAGAACGGATATTCCCTTCTTCACCTTGCCGCTTCAAATTGTTCAAGCAAGCTCAATGTCCTTTTACACACAGATAATAAGCTCACCTACGATCTTCGCGCCAAAGATGGTTCTATTCCGATGAACCTTGCTGTGAGTTCTGATTGTTTGCCGATGCTCTCGTACTGGAAAGAAAAGCAAGCGGACTTCAAGAAAAAAGACGGTAGGGGCATGAACGCGATGTCTATTCTTCGAACAAAGAAAGACTCTGCGATGCTGGCGTTTCTCCAGTCATTCGAGACTGCTCGCGCGGGCAGTTCACGGACATCTGCTTCCATCGAACCAGAAATCAATTTCTACAAGAAAAGAATTGTTCCTAAGGATCAACAGGTCGATTACTCAGCTCTGATAGAACCAGAAGATCGTCCACTCGATGCGACTGAGACTGCTGAGCAGTCAGAATTCGCTGACTAAGAATCTTAAACATCACTTAACCATGCGGGGCGCTGTGAAAACAGTGCCCTTTCTGTTCTTGCACAAAATCCGAATGGACATAAGATAGATGTAAGAGAGGGAGTAACATGGAAGTTATCCGACGGACGAATGCAGAGATCGAAAAACAACTAGGTGCAGTTGCCTATTTCGTGAGGAAGAAAAGAAAGCAGCAGGGAATTACCCAGGAATGTCTCGCTAAGGGTGCCGGAGTTGGGCTCGCTTTCTTAAAGCGTCTTGAAGGCGGAGACGAAAATCTCCACCTCGCAAAAGTACTTCAGGTTCTGCGCTTTCTTAACGCTGACCTTTTTCCGAAAGAATACCAATAGAAGAACTTTTTTTCCGGTAGCGCATGTTGAGAACTTCAACGACCAGCGAGAACGCCATCGCGAAGTAGATGTAGCCTTTCGAAATGTGAGCTCCGAAACTCTCTCCGACAAGCATCACACCAATTAAAAGTAAAAATGAGAGAGCAAGAATCTTGATCGTCGGGTGACGTTCAACGAATCCGCTAATTGATCCCGCTGCCACGAGCATGATGACCATTGAGATCACCATCGCTACCACCATGATGGAAACCTGAGAAACCATCCCCACCGCTGTGATGACGGAATCGAGAGAGAAAACAATATCAAGAAGAAGAATCTGACCGAGCATCATCGACGGACTCGGAAATTTCTTCATGCCAGATTCCGCCCCATGAAGATGAATTTCTGGATCACCTTCGACCTTGTGGTGAATTTCAAAAGTCGATTTCGCGATAAGAAACAGACCCCCACCGAGAAGAATCAAGTCTCGCCCTGAGAACGGTTGGCCCAAGACAGAAAATAGAGGCTCTTTCAGAGTCATGATCCAGCTAATGGAGAAAAGGAGTCCGATTCGGATCAGGAGTGCCAGTCCGATCCCCATATTCTGAATCCGCTTCTGGTGTTCCTTAGGGAGCTTCGCCACGAGAATAGCAATGAAGATAATATTATCGATACCTAAGACTGTTTCGAGGGCCGTTAGGGTTAATAAAGCTGTCAGGGATTCAGTCGTCAGTTCAAACATAGTCACTCCATTTTTCTCACCTATTGTTCCTTATTTCCGTCCTCTTTGCCTAGTCGCGCAGATTGAGTCAAAATGGATTATGTCAAAAATCCCTTCCATTCTTCTTTTCTCATTTTTCGCTCTCACGAGTTGCTCCTCTCGCCCAAAGCTTTACCCCAATGAGAAGCTCAAAGTTGTTGGAAAGGAAGTTTCGCAAAAAGACATAGATCAGTGCATCTCCGAGGGGGATCTTTATCTCGAGACTTCGGAAGCGAAGCGAATCACCAAAGGGGCGGGCCGGGGTGCTGTTGTAGGTGCTGCCATGGGGGCTGCTTTTGGGGTTTTCACAGGAAGTCTGGGTCGAGGACTACTCCAAGGGGGAGCAGTCGGAGCGGCCGGAGGTGGAGTCGCTACCGCCATGTCTCCCGATCAGCTGAAAGAACGTTACGTCAATCACTGCCTGAGTGAGAAAGGTTATCATGTCCTGGGATGGGATTAAGTTGATAAGGTTCTCCGCGCGATTAGCCGATACGGTAATGATGAAATTGTTTTTTCTTTTTCTTTCCACTCTCATCAGTTTGCCTGCTTTTTCAGTGGCCCTTCAGGTTTGCCATCTTGATAGCGCGATCAGAAACAATGAGCGTGGTTTTGAACTTTTTTGTAATTCAGCAGAAGTCATCATTATTTTTAAAGAAGCAAATATTGATGTTGAAAAAAATACGCTCAATGCTTGGAATGCTATGATTCAGGGATTCAATTCCATTTACGATCCACCCAGTGCTCTCACAAGAAGACAGAGATATTTCATCTCCCGTGAGAATCGTGGAAAAGCGATTCAACTGATGCGCTCTCATGGTTTTGATTCGAATAACAATGTCGAATTTACCAGAAATGAACAGCTCGAAATCGTTTCTGATAACTCCGAAAGAAGTTTTCAAGCCAAGAAAAGTGATCTCGATAAAAGCGATGACCTCGCATCGGCTCGTGAAGCGAGAAAAGCACGCGTCCGGCCTCAATGAAAGTCCAATTGAGAAGAGCTGTGACCGAAGACGTAAGCGTACTTTTTGAGCTTCTCAATTCTTGTTACCGTGGTGATTCGGCGAGGATCGGTTGGACTTACGAATCAGATCTCGTCGGTGGACTGCGCATCACTCATGACGAAATTTCCGAGATCCTTGTGAAAGAAGATGAATATTTTCTCCTGGCCCACTTGGATCATAAAATTCACGGATGCGTTCAAATTACTGAAGAGGCGGAAGAAATTTATTTTGGATTGATTGCCGTAAGACCCGAGCTGCAGAATCAAAAAATCGGCGCGCAGATTCTTGAAGAGATTGATCGTCTGGCACGGCTGAGAGGGAAGGCAAGAATCAGACTCGTCGTGATTCATACCCGAGACGAACTCATCGCGTACTACGGACGAAAGGGATACGTGGCAACTGGAGAGAGTTCAGACTTTCCCCCTGAATATCCGGCGAAGATCCCTGGGCTCCGTCTCCTCGAGATGAAAAAGACCCTGTAAAAATCACTCAGTCGAAGCGATTTTTTTCAACTCTTCCCAAATTTTGTTACAAAGTCGAGCGCCCCAACCAGGAGAGATCCATGAGACTTTTAGTACTTTCGATTATTACCTTGATGATTTCGGTCGAAGTCTTTGCTCAACGTGCTCCTCGTGGACCACGCTACAATCCACCAGGTGGAAGACAAGACCGCAATGACCGTCGCGTAGAACGTTATGATCGTTATGACTCTCGTCCAGGCCCAGTTATTGTTGTGAGACCTGGTCGTGTTGTGATTAATCCTCGCCGTACTTACCGCACGGGTCGAATCCATCGCTCGTACCGCCGCTCTCCAATTATTTGGTCACAGCCTTTTGGCTACAGCTGTAACATTTACGGCGACCTCGCTCTGAACGGAAGACCGATTCATAACTTCCGTTATTCTATGGACTGTCACGAAGCGATCTCTGACATCCGCGTTTACGGTGACTTCTGCGATGACAACGTCATGTTCGATCAGTCAGGTTACATGGAAGCGGACTTTGGTTCACGCTACGAATGTCGTGATGCCCTCGGTTGGTATTATTAAATTTGAGATGATTAAAAACTGAAGGCCGGTTGAGAAATCTACCGGCCTTTCTAATTTGAAAAGATTACTGACAGCGAAAGCTCATTTCTGAAGTGTAGCCTTTCCCGAGTCCTGAATCGACGGCGACTCCGCCAAGTGTTCCGATCCCACCAGCATTCCTCTCACGTTTCCCTCCGTAAATGAAAGCTCCGCTTCCGGCAGCCTTAACAACGCGAGAAAGTACTTTTCCTTGCTTGTAAGTATCTTCATCAACGTCACCAGAATACTTCGTACTCTCGCTCACGAAAGCGGCATTTTTTTCGTACTCATCGCAGTAGTGATTCGCCTGGCGGATTGCTTCTTGCTCGCAAGTTTCTTTTTCTTCTGCACGAACCATCACGCGATGAACACCACTAGCACCGGGTCTCACATCATTGTGATGACCACAAGAAATAAGCATTAGCCAGAGAGCGGAGAGAATAAGAAATTTCAAGAAGACTCCTTTAAGATAAGATAGGAGTATTTTACGAGAGGTAAATCCGACCTTCAAGAGCGGCAAGGACTCCCTTTTTCATCCCGTGCGTGCCAAAATCCGGCAGCGTTCCTCTCTCTACAATCCCCTCAGGAATGAAGACATCGTGATGGGCGAAGTTGAGTATGACGGTAGCCTTTTTGCCTTCCCATGTTCTCTCGAAGGCAATCAGCTGAGAGTGCCCAGAAAGAAGAAAGCGGAAGTCGCCTTTTTTGAGCGCATAGTTGCCTTGTCTGAGAGCGATCACTTGTTTGTAATACCGAAGAAGAGACTCGGGGTCTTTGAGTTCATCTTCGACATTCACACGAACAAATTTGGAATTGATCGGAAGCCAAGGTTCCCCCTGAGTGAATCCTGCATTTTTTCCCGAGTTCCACTGCATCGGTGTGCGCGCTCTCGCCCGTCCGGGAATGAAGGGAAAACGTTCAAGTGGATCCATCGCTTTCCCTTTCGGGACTGCGGTGTTTTCCATTCCGATTTCCTCTCCGTAATACAGGAAGGGAGTTCCTCGCAAAGTCATCAGCATGGTGATCGCCAGACGGAGTCTTCTCTCGGTGAATTTCCCCCAGCGGTAGCGTGTCCCGTGGCGAATGTAATCGTGATTACTCAAAGTGAAGTTAGGCCAAGCACCTTCAGGCAGGGCGGAATACCATCTCACGATACTTTTATAGAAACGTTTTGCTCCCCAGAACTGATACATGAAATGAAAATTGAATGCCATGTGGAGCTCGTCTAATTTTTTTCCATGATAGCTCGCAGCTTCTTCGGCGTTATCGGTGAAGATTTCCCCCACGAGCATTCGTTCGTCAGGGTAGGAATCTGTCAGTGCTCTAATCTCGCGACAAATATCATGGGTTTCAGGACGATTCCGGTCGTAGATGTGTTTCTGAAAAAGATCGGGGAAAAGTTTTAAGCTCCACGGATTACTTCGGAACTGATCATCTTTAATGTACCAGTTCACGACATCCATGCGGAAACCATCGACGCCCAGATCAAGCCAGAATCTCAGAACGTTAAAAATTTCTGCTTTCACTTCTGGATGACGCCAATTGAGCTCAGGTTGATGTTTGGTAAAAGTAGAAAGGTAGTATTCTTTTCTCTTCTCATCCCAGAACCAAGCGTTAGTGAGTGCGAGACTGGCGATCCAGTT
>CANETG010000179.1 GCA_947440875.1 Bacteriovoracaceae bacterium | reverse complement strand
TTTGAATGCGAAGCTCGACTCCTTGGAAATTTTTTAAACGCTGTCCGGTAAAGAGGGTTCCCTTCTCAAGAGTTCCAAGAGCATCATTTTGAATTGCATTCTGAATGGGGAATATGATCTGGCTGTCTTGGTCTACCTTAGGCCGATAGTCATGAATGTACTTGTTAAGACATTCACCCTCATACCAAAGCATCTTTTCGGATGAATTGAGAACATTCTCACCGTGAAGTGCGGAGATGGGAATAATAGGAAACTGAGTGAGCTTCTTTGAGAACTGATGGTAGACCGATTCTTGGTAACCCACGATATCCATCTTGTTTAACAGATAAACAGCATTCTTTCCCAGCCAAGAAACAATAGCTGTGTGTCGCCATGTCTGTTCCGTTATGCCTCTTTCTGCATCAACTAAAATTAAAACCAGATCTGAAGTTGTCGCTCCGGTTACCATATTTCTTGTGAATTCTTTGTGACCGGGACAATCAGCAATAATAAATTTCCGCGTCGGGGTTTCGAGGTACTTATATGCAACATCAATGGTGATGCCCTTTTCCCTTTCCTCTTTTAACCCATCGGTAAAGTACGCAAGATTTAAACCGTTATGAGCTATACTTTCCAGATTATCGTCATGAATCTGACCGTACTCTAGAAAGAGTCGACCAATTAATGTGCTCTTTCCATCATCTACAGACCCAGCTGTCATGATTCGTAGTAAATCCATTAGAAGTATCCTTCTCGCTTTCGATCTTCCATGGCACTTGCACTAAATTTATCATCTGCTCTGCTCCCTCTTTCACTAAGTCTTGAGGTACGAATTTCATCCAAAATCATTTCTACGGAAATCGCATCTGAAAATATTGGCGAAGTGCAGGTCATATCTCCTACAGTTCTGAACCTCACTGTTTTTTCTTCAACGCGATCGTTCGCCTGAGGCCGGATATAAGGAGACAAAGGAAGACAAGAGCCATTACTTCTAAAGACACATGTTCTTTTGTGAGAAAAATAAAGAGAAGGAACCTCGAGTTTTTCCCGTTGGATATAATTCCAGACGTCACGCTCAGTCCAATTGTTGAGCGGGAAAACTCGCATCTGCTCACTTTCTTTTAAATGATGATTGTAGAGATTCCAGAGTTCGGCCCGTTGATTAGAAGGATCCCAACCGCCATGAGGTTTTCTTATCGAAAAAAAGCGTTCTTTTGCTCTCGCCTTTTCTTCGTCTCTTCTGGCGCCTCCAATTGCACAATCTATTTTTAATTCTTGGATGGCATCCAACAAAGTTATTGCTTGCAGACGATTTCTGCTCGGATAAGGACCTACTTCATCAACGGCTCTTCCCGCACGAATAGTATCTACGACGGTTCTAATCTGGAGTTTTGCCCCCAACGAGGCTATGACCTTGTCTCTGAAGACAATTGTCTCTTCAAAGTTGTGTCCAGTATCAATGTGGAGAACCGAGAAAGGAAATGGATCGGGATGAAAAGCTTTACGGGCAAGGTGAAGGATACAAAGCGAATCCTTGCCCCCTGAAAATAAAATATAAGGATTTTTATAAAGAGCTTTCACTTCTCTTAAAACATAGACCGCTTCATTCTCGAGATAATCCAGAGAATTGTTAGCCTTCATCAATCTCAACCATGAGAAATCCTGCCTCAAGTGCCTGGCCCTCTTTCACGTTGATACTCTTTATAGTTCCATCAGCACCTGACTTAATTTCATTTTCCATCTTCATGGCCTCTAAAATCAAAACCGTATCACCTTTAGTGACTCTATCGCCGATCTTTTTCATGATCTTCACAAGCTTCCCAGGCATCTGAGTGATGAGTGCCCCAGCTCCGCCTTTATTCAGCCCGGAAGGTTTGAACCCACGATAAACTTTATAAACTTCCGAATGCGAAACAAGCACCTCATTCATTCCCAAAGTCGGGAGTTTTTTCCAACTGATCTGATCGAAAGAATAATACTTTCTGCCCGCGAGTTGCCGAATCCAAAGCTGCGATTTTTTCCCCTCGTGTGTAAACACCATCGCACCAGAGGTGTGTTCAACATCCAGTGAAAATTCTTTCATTTCTTGATTAACGAAATAATATCTCATGCTTTGGCTCCATTCTGTTCGATGGCGGCAATCTTAATCATAAAGGCACTGAGATCTTCTTTAGGAGTTACTTTATCCTGAGGTTTCACAGTTCCAATATAGTTCGTCGAATACTTACCTTTTCGGAAGTTTTCTTCATTTAGTATGACTCGATGAAGAGCAATATTCGTTTTAATCCCCTCAATCACTAGACCATCAAGAGCGTTCTGAATTTTTCTTAATGCAACTTCTCGATTAAACCCCTTGGCGATCAGTTTCCCAATCATAGGATCGAAATCCGGTGTGATCGTAAACTTCGGATAAATACAATGATCGAAACGAATTCCCTGCGGAAATGTCGTTTCAAATCCTGCAATTTTCCCGGGAGCGGGAAGCATGGAAATCGGATCCTCGGCACAAATACGAAGTTCAATCGCATGACCCTGAATCCGAATCTCATCTTGAGATTGAAAATCTAGTGGTTGATTGAATGCACCTTTGATCATATTTGCAACGAGATCCACTCCCGTAATTTCTTCCGTGATCGGATGCTCAACCTGAATACGAGTGTTCATCTCAAGGAAGTAAAACTTCTTATCCTCACCCATGATGAACTCAACTGTTCCGGCCGAATCGTAATTGACAGCTCTGGCACATTTCACTGCCGTTTCGCAAATTTCTTTCCTAACCGCTTCGTCATTGCCAATAAATGGTGACGGGGCTTCCTCAATAATTTTCTGATGACGACGTTGAACCGAACACTCACGTTCGAAAACGTGATAAACGTTCCCTTTTCGATCAGCGAGAATCTGAACTTCAATGTGATGAGGATTAAGAATATATTTTTCGACAAGAAGTCCCGCGTATCCAAAACTTGAAAGTGCTTCACGCTGAACTGCTTCGAAATTAGTTTTTACCTCAGATTCATTGGCACAGGGGCGCATGCCCTTACCACCACCACCGGCAACAGCTTTAAGCAGAATGGGATAACCAATTTCATTTCCTATCTTAATCGCTTCTTCAATCGATCCAACCTCACCCGTTGAACCAGGAACAACAGGAACTCCCGCAGCTTTTGCAATCTGCTTCGAAATATCCTTAGCACCCATTTTATATACAGCATCCGGATTCGGACCAATGAACGTTATTCCTTTGTTCCTGAGAGCTTCGGAGAATTCTCTATTCTCTGAAAGAAATCCATACCCCGGGTGAACACCGTCGATTTTATAATCATCAATCAGTTTCATAATCCGCGGGATATTGAGATAGGTATCTTTATTGTTAGCACCCTCTAGCCTCACCCACTCCTGACAAAATTCCAGATGCGGCGGTTCAGTTTCATTATCAGTCCAAACACCTACGGAAATGAGACCGAGCTCATTGAGTGCTTTGGCCACACGAATAGCAATCTCACCGCGGTTAATAATTAGGACGCGTTTCCCTTTCATAGTGGAATATTCCCGTGTTTACGTTCTGGAGTTTTCACTTTCTTATTCTCGAGAGCTTTGAGGTATTGATAGAGGCGCTGTCTAGTTTGCTCGGGTTGAATGATCTCATCGATGTATCCCAGCTCAGCCGCGCGATAAGGATTGGCGAATTCATTTTCGTAGTAATCTACATGTTTCGCCTTATTTGCCATGTCATTACGATAAATAATATTCACGGCGCCATCGGCGCCCATCACTGCAATTTCTGCTGTTGGGTAAGCGAGATTAATATCAGCACGAATATGTTTCGATGCCATAACATCATAAGCGCCGCCGTAAGCTTTTCTTGTAATAAGCGTAATCAACGGAACAGTTGCTTCCGAATACGCATACAATAATTTAGCTCCGTGACGGATAATTCCCCCGTACTCCTGAACCGTTCCCGGTAAAAATCCTGGAACATCAACGAGAGTAATAATTGGAATATTGAAAGCATCACAGAAACGAACGAAGCGTGCCGCTTTCACTGCCGAATCAATATCTAAACATCCAGCGAGAAATGCTGGCTGGTTTGCCACGATACCAACTTTAATTCCACCGATTGAAGCGAAGCCCGTAATAATATTTTTCGCAAAGTCTGGTTGAACTTCCATGAAATGCTGATCATCCACTACTTCCATGACGAGTTCTTTCATATCGTAAGGCTTACGCGAATTATCCGGAATAAACGTCTTGAGCTTATTATTTGCCCGTATCGGAGAATCTGTCGTGAGTCTGGTTGCATGCTTGATCATGTTACACGAAGGAATGAAAGCAAAGAGCTCTCTCACTCTTTCAAAACAGTCATCCTCATCTTCCGTACGAAAATGCGCCACACCTGATTTCTCATTATGCGTATGCGCTCCACCGAGTGCATCTTTTGTGACTTCTTCGTGAGTAACAGTCTTGATGACTTCTGGACCTGTTACAAACATGTACGAAGTTTTATCGACCATGAAAATAAAATCCGTCATTGCCGGAGAATAAACAGCTCCTCCTGCACACGGACCCATGATGAGAGAAATCTGGGGAATAACACCGGAAGCCTGAACGTTACGGTAGAAAATTTCTGCATAACCAGCCAGGGCATCTACCCCTTCCTGAATTCTTGCTCCACCCGAATCGTTAAGCCCAATAATAGGAATTCTATTATTAAGAGCAAAGTCCATGACCTTGCAGATTTTCTTGGCGTGAGAAGCTCCGAGAGCTCCACCCCAGCACGTAAAGTCCTGGGAGAAAATCGCGACCTGCTGACCATTAATTTTTCCAATACCTGTAGTGACTCCGTCGCCAAGATACTTTGTTTTATCCATACCGAAAGCATTGCACTTGTGTGTGACAAATTTATCAAACTCCACAAATGATTCCGGGTCTAAAAGTTTATTGATTCTTTCACGGGCAGTGTATTTTCCCTGCTCGTGTTGTTTGTTAATACGTTCCTGGCCACCACCGAGTTCTGCCTCTTTCGTCAGTCTCGCTAATTGCTCGTTACGCTGCTCATTTGTCAGCATTGGTCCTCCTGGAAGTGAATCCAGAAGTTATACCTTGGATGAAACTTTGGGTAAAGAATCTGACGCAACGAAAAAGGGGCCCTTTCAGGCCCCTGCACTTGCTTTTTTACTGATTAAAAATTATTCGCCAACAGCCCGCTTCTGAGCACGCTTATCAAGTCCGTACTTATCAACTTTCATGATAAGACCCGCTCTCGAAATCCCAAGTTCCTTGGCGAGCTTCGACTTGTTAAAGCCAGTACGCTTAAGACCTTCGCGTATCATGAGAATCTCAAGCTCCTCGAGAGCATCTTTGAGTGAACCATTTGTGTTCACACCTTTCAGAACTCCAGATGGACCTGCGTGCCCTGAGTTGGCTTCAGCTGATTCAAAGATTCGCGCTGAAAGCATATCAGGAGTGATGTTTTTTTCTTCACCGGCGAGCACAACGAGACGCTCTACTTCGTTCTGAAGTTCGCGCACGTTACCCGGCCATGTGTGATCAAGCATTTTCTCAAGGCACTTCTTCGAGAAAGACTTGAGTGGCATTCCCGCTTCTTCACATTTTTTCTGAAGAAAGAAATCCATCAGCACAGGAATATCTTCCTGACGCTCACGAAGAGATGGGATCGCAACGTTGATCACGTTAATTCTGTAATAGAGATCTTCCCGGAATTCGCCTTTGGCGATCATCTCTTTGAGATTTTTATTTGTCGCTGCGAGGACGCGCACATTCACTTTTCTTGGCGTGGT
>CANETG010000178.1 GCA_947440875.1 Bacteriovoracaceae bacterium | reverse complement strand
CCCCGTCTTCTTGGACTTATCCAGAAAAGAAGAATCTTGACCGAGCATCTCTAGATTGAGAACGCCGAGAATTTGCTTCCCACTTTTTTTGTCATCTTCAAGAACTTTAGCGTACTGATAAGAGCCGAGGTAACCAATCCCTTGCCAGTCAAGAAATACGACTCGAACAGTATAGTTGAGATCGATCTGTGAAAGAACTTTTACTAAACTAAGGGCAACAGCAACTCCGGTGCCGTTATAATTTGCTCCGGGCATTGGGCCTTTCATATCGATGGTCATGCTCTTAGGATCGACTGTGATGGTGTCGTAATGAGCCGTGACGACGAGAATTTTTTTAGGATCAAGGCCCGCTTTTTCCCAAATGATATTATGCGCCTCTACTGCCGCCAGCGAGTCGAGCTGCCGTTTGAGATAATTCGTAAAGGTAAGCCACTTGTTGTAGTCCGGAGTATTCTTGGGAATTTTTCCTTCGACCTTAGAATCAAAATCTCGCTGGTAGAAATTTTTCCCTTCGTCAAAGTCAGGTTTAAAAGAAAGAGTGGTGAGAGTTCCAGAGCTCTTAGGGTCACGCTCACGGATTGTGAATTCGATGAACTTCTGTGCGGATTCGTGGCCTGGCTGCCCCACCATTCGAGAAGGAAGGCTTGGTCTAATAAAATCAGTGAGTGTCGAGATTAATTCTTTCGATGAAATCTTTTCAAGTTCCACTTTCACACCATTAAAATTTCCAGGAGCTCTGGCAAAAGCGGAGAGACAGAAACTAAAACTCGCGAGCGTAATCAACTTTAGCATGAGAATCCCCTTCTATTATTTCTTCATCAATAAAACACGCACACCCAGAAAGAAGAATACGAGAATTTTTACCTTTCTTTTTCAAAACACTCAAAACTTCGCCTTCCATCATGTTGACAGGCGAATCAAATTCTACGACACAAGAGTTTAAAGACTTGGGATAAAACCATGCTTCATGCTTTGTCTTTTTTCGCTCGAGGATCCCACGAAAAGGAACCGCCCACGGAGTTTCCGGTGGAATGAGGCAAGAGCGCAGAACGATCCGGGTCCGCTGAAACCAAGACTCCGGATGAAGAATCATTTTTCTTTCTGAAGTAATGTATCGGGCAAGAAGAAGAGGAATTCTTCCACTCGTCTGCATGACTTGGGTGCCGTGGCGGAATCGATGAATCCCCTCGTGTTCCATGACACGCTCACCAGTTCCATTGAGCACAATTCCTTCTTTGCGGAATCTGTGAGGAAGCTTTGTTTCAAGATACGCAATGGTGTCTTCATTTTCAGGAAAGCACTCAAAGGGCATGGCCCCGTGATCATTTCCATTTACGCCAAAATTTTCAGCAAGTTTTAACACTTCTTTTTTCTGAAGGTCAGACAACGGAAGCATAAGATCTTTCAGTATTTCTTGAGGCAACCGGGACAGCAGCACCGACTGATCGTGTGTTTCATCATTGGACGTTTGAACGAAAGTGAGGCCTTGAGCATCTTGGTTGGCAATTTTTGCGTAGTGGCCCGTCGCTACACGCTTGGCCCCGAGTGCCTTCATTTGAGCGTGAAGGGATTCCATCCGTAAATGATGGCAAAACCAACATTGATCAGGGACGTCGCCGGAAGCTTTTTTTGATATCCATCTCTCGAGGACGATTTCGCGAAACTCTCTGGGAATTCTCACGACGTGGTGGGGGATCCCTAATTGCTGACAAAAGTTTGAGAGTGCTTCGATTTTTATCTCACTGATGCCGCAAGAAAAAAGTGTTGTCTGATCTTTGGGATAATCATCGAGCGAGGGAGCAATGGTCACACCGATCAAGTCGTAGCGCTGAATTTTGAGAAGGTAGGCCGTCACCATGGAGTCCAGGCCACCAGAAAGACCAACGACGACCTTCTCTTTCCGAGAGGCTTTGTCGGGCATGTAGGTCTCCATAAGCTTGTTCTTTCCGTCCATGATGAAAAGTATAAGACACTTTCCTTTAAGGTTCTAGGAAGTTTGATCCGAGAAACTTAAAGATGGATAAGCAGCACTACCCCGGTTTTTATGTCTATGAAAGGAACACTCTAGGTCCCTCACCTGTGCTGAAGGATCTCCTCCAGTTATCGAAAACAATTTCCGCAGGGAAATGCTCAGGCTTCTCTTTTGTTCACGGCAACTCCTCTCTCATTCCGAATCTCACTCTCTGGGAAAATCTTCAGCTCTCAGCGCCGCAGGAGCTTTGGGATGATTTCGTTAAAGAGAATCACCCGATGATTTCCTCTCTTATTCCGCTCCTGCAAGAGCCGTATAAGAGAGCTTCTGTGTCGGTACCGTGGGAATGTTTCCTGGTAAGTCTCATGCGTGGAATTCTTGAACCTGCGCCCCAGCTCCTCGTCGAAATGAATGAAGAGACTTTCCCTCCCTTCCTCATGAAAACGCTGAAATCAGCACTGATGAAAAGCTCCCACGAGAAGGTGATCTGTCTTTCCTCAACAGCACCGTCTATGTGGCTCGACTGCGCTCATCACCTAGTGAGAAAAAAAGGTTATGCTTTTGAGTTTGAACAGATGGACTCTGAACTGATCAAGCGCCACTGGGCCGCTTAAACTTCACTGAGCAATTGACTTTAATTGCAGTCGTGGTGAACTTATTCATTGGCTTAACTCTTATCTGAAGAAGATCTCCTCCCACGTCGAGCTCCACCGATGAAATATTGTCAAACGGCAGAAGCTGCGCCTTACTCAATGCATGGACCTCTAATTCATGGATATGGAGATAAGGTATTCCGTCCGATTTCATGTCATGGAAACATACAGCTTGGATAACTTCTTCCTGCCCGAACCCCATCAGTGCCGCGAGATTTGAGCGGAACTCTTCTGGGTTCTCCTTTTCAAGTGCAGACAGGATCAGATGCATTTCTCGAGCGATTCTGGCGTAGTACGCCTTCAAAATCATCCTTTCACCCGCGCTCAATTCACCCGGAAGTTCCGAGAATCCTTTTTTCACCCAAGCGGAAAAATTTCCAGCGTAGGGCAGATCGTGGAAAGCATGAAGCTCCCTTCCCAGGGTCTCGAATTCCATCTCCACGACCCGATTAAATTTTTCCTGGATCTGAACAGAAACGAAGGGGAAATAATGGGAAAAAAAACTTTTTATGCCACCGCTTTTGGTGTTCACGTAGGAGTTTTTCTTATTGAGTTTTAGACTCACAAACTTTTCTTTGCCATTGGTTTCGAAAGAGAGGTCGGCTTCTTTAAAAGTCGCGCCTAATGATGAGTTGATAAACTTTCCCAGAAGTTTTGGGCGACTCATTTTTGTGCCCACATACTTCTCGAGCTCATCCGTGGTGAGTTTTGAAACCTGCCCAAGAAAACCAGTCATCTCTGGATAAAACTGACGAACCATCCGGTCCTGTTGGGCCAGGACAGTGAGATAATTGGGGTCAAGTGATTTTTGAAAAGTGAGTTCATCACCATCTCGGACGGCAATTTCTTTTCCCACCAGGTACTCAAAGAGCGAGCCCTTCACTTCGTTGAAAAGGGCCTCTTTTGAAACGCTCATTTTGCCCAGTAGGCCTCTTCGAGTCCAGCTTCTCGCTCTGGGAGTCCACGCAGAAGTCGCGGAGAATTCTGTGAGAGGACTTCAAAAGAGACTCGGTTGGCATACTTACTAATCTGAGAGATCGACGAATAGGTCAGAAAGCTCGTCACGTGTTTGGGTGAGTTCGGTACTTTTTGGCGGTGATATTGGTTGGCCGAAATATCGTGCAGAACTGCGGCCAAAGCAGCGTCGCCAGCTCCGTTAGTATTTTTAATCATCATCGGTCCACCCCGGAACGGATTGATGTGAGTGTAGAATTTAATCGGCTCTCGACATTCTTTTCTCATCATCGCGCGGGAGTACTCCCACTTATTGTATTCGACAATTGATTTTGTGTGGAGCGGATCTTCCGTTTCACGGGCGTGAGCCGTGTCCGTCAATGCACCGATGTAAAGACCGCGAGCACCCACGGTGAGGAGGACCATGTCACAAAGATCAAGGACGCGCTCTGCTGCGAGGAGGGGATCGGAAATATGAGTGAGTGCTAGTGCTTCGGCTTCATTCATGGCGACGATCGAAACGTAATTTGAAAGAACTTCTAATAACAATTCTTTGTTTTCTTGGACGAGTCCACTCGTACCCATACTTAGGACGACGGGAACTGCCGCTGCGCGGGCCACATCCATCGCGCGCATAGTGGATTGAAAGATGGGGGCTTTTTTATCCCTGAGAGTGTACGCAGAAACGAGGAGGGCCGCAGACTTTTCAATCACTTCCTGCGGAATGAAATCCGGGGAAAGATTATTCATGCAGCCTTTGGAGATCGCGAAGGTTCTTTCGCGGTCTGGGGACACAAAACAAAGCGCACGTCCCATCGGACTCGGACACGGCTGGAGATAAGTGAGGTTCACTTTCGAGCTCGTGTTACAGATGTATTTAAAAGCGTAATCGCCCAGTTCAATACTCTTATTAATCGTCCCGAGAGCAACTGACGGACAATCTGAAAGGATGGAAAAGTTATGGAGTGTATTTCCGACCGCACCACCAGGGAACTCACCCGTGATGAGACCGCGATTTTTCATGTCCCAATAAATATCATCGGCGAGCTTATCGTCGATGATAAAAGATTCTGACTTCGCAAATTTATGACGTGCAAGGAACTCATCTTCAACCGGGATCTCAATGTCCACGAGGAGCTGATCAATCCCGACAACGTAAACGTTACCCGCGCGAGAAATTTCATCGTCAAACGACATCCGCTGTTTATCTTCGACAGGGAAATAGTGCTTGGTGTTGCGCCGGCCTGGAAACTTCATAAAAAATACCTCGGAATTTGAAACTGTTTATAGTCCAGTTGACACTCATTAGGAAAGAGTGACGTGGACGCAGGAGGCACAAGCATGGTAAAACTTTCATATGTTTACCTTAGAGCACCCCCAAAAAAATGCCCTTTTTGACTTCTACCCACCCATAGGACCTCATTATTTAGGCTTACTTTCTATTCCGCATTCTGGAGAGAGCATTCCGTCAGAGTTTCTTCCTTTCCTGTCTGGGGATGAGCGCGCTTACCAAGAAGACGTCGATTTTAAAGTCAACGAGCTGATCGATATTCCCGTTCTTCAACGGGCGGGGATTGCTGTCCTCGTCGCCAACGTTCACCGTGTTTGTGTTGATCTCAACCGCTCTGAAGAAAACTGTGTTTTATTCTGGAAAGAAAATACTCAGGGGAAAAAACTTGTCACAAAAAATCCAACGCCAGAGGAAACAAAAAAATTCATCGAGGAGTTTCACCGTCCTTACTATGAGATTTTGAAGGCTGCTCTGGTGGATCTCGAGAAACGAAAGACCGGTAAAGTTTCAATGATAGATCTTCACAGCATGCCTTCCCAACCAACGGCCTATCACATGAAACAGAATCCGCACCAGAAAACATCGCGGCCTGATTTTTGTCTCTCTGATCGGAAGGGCAAAACATGCGAGCCGCAGTTCATTCATTATTTCAAAGATGCTTTTACAATTCTTGGACACTCGGCGACGCTCAACGATCCCTACATTGGTGGATTCGTCACGGAATTCGTTGACCGCTTCCGCACCAATAATATTCAAATTGAAATCAACCGCTCGGTGTACATGGATGAAGATTTGAAACAGCTCATTCCTAAGAAGGTTAATTCCCTCCGCCCGTTACTCACCCAAGTTCTTGCGGATGGGTTGGCGAAGTTTGATTCTTAGTGAATCGTCATCTCGTCTTTTTTCTGCACAGGAGCTTCTTTGGCCTTCTTGAGATACAGATTCATTCGCTCAT
>CANETG010000177.1 GCA_947440875.1 Bacteriovoracaceae bacterium | reverse complement strand
GACCCTGAAGTTTTCAAAATTATCTCTGACGGAAATACCGTGGGCGTCTTTCAGCTCGAGTCAAGTGGGATGCAGGATCTGTGTAAGAGGATTAAGCCCGATACGATCGATGATATCACCGCGATCAACGCCCTTTATCGTCCAGGTCCGATGGGTATGGGAATGCATCTTCAATTCGCGGAGATCAAGCACGGACTGAAACCCGAAACTTACAGCTTCGAAGAATTGACCCCGGTTCTTAAAGATACCTACGGGATTATCGTGTACCAAGAGCAGGTGATGAACATCGCTCGTGTGGTCGCGGGGTACTCCCTCGGGCAAGCGGACATGCTTCGCCGTGCGATGGGTAAGAAAAAAGCCGAAGAAATGCAGATGCACAAGGAGATCTTCAGAAAGGGTGCCGTCGACAGAGGTTTTGATGAAGCCAAAGCCATTTCGCTTTTTGAATTGATGGAAGAATTCGCCAACTATGGATTTAATAAATCGCACGCGGTTGCATACTCAGTTATTTCCTATCAGACCGCACTTCTCAAAAGATATTACCCTGCTCAGTTCTTTGCTGCTTTGTTGGGCACAGAGATCAACAATAAAGACAAAATCACCGCCTATATTCAAGAAGCGAAAGACTGCGGGATCGACATCCTTCCGCCGGATATCAATGAATCGCTGTGGCTCTTCAACGTGATTGGGCAGACGATCCGGTTCGGGTTAGGGGCGATCAAAGGAGTTGGTGAAGGTGCGGTTGAAGAAATCGTACGCGAGCGTACTGAGAATGGACCCTTCAAGGGATTTGTCGATTTCTGTGAAAGAGTGAATCTAAAAGCGGTGAACAAGCGAGTCCTTGAGTCCCTCATCAAAGTCGGAGCTTTCGGTACCTGTGAAAAGTTTAACCGAAAAACATTACTCGAAAATATGGAGCTCATTACTTCTTACGCTGAAAAGCGCCAAGAAGATAAGCTCATGGGACAGACGTCACTTTTTGATATGGGTGGTTCGCAGCAGTCGGTGACCGATGAACTTCACATTTCTGAATCTCAAGAGTTTGACGAGAGACAAATGCTTTCACTCGAGGCAGAGCTCCTAGGGATCTATGTCTCTGGTCACCCACTTTTCCGGTTCCGCGATATTATGACAAAACTTACCTCGATGAATTTGGCACAGATTCAAGAGCTCCCGACGATGGTTAAGCCCGAGGGTTTTAGCCGCGTTCCCGATGAACATGACCCAACAAAAAGAACCATGGTTGTTGCGGGTATGATTTCGGAATCGAAGGTTATTCTCACCAAAAAAGGGGAGAAGATGGCCTTCGTTACGATTGAAGACTTGCACGGAAAGATTGAGTGCTTGTTTTTCCCTCGTACGTTCGCAGAGTTTCAGCAGTTTTTGACGATGGATGAACCTCTCATCTTCCACGGTGTGGTCAATCTCACGGAAGATCCTAAAAAGTTTTTCCCAAACAAAGTGGCACTCCTCAAAGACGAGTCTGACAACCGTGTCACTTCGGTAAGAGTGAGTTTACCAATGGAAAAGCTTAACTCCTATTCTCTCCAACAGGTGAAGCAGATTCTTCTCTCGTATCGTGGTTCTGTGCCGATTCATTTCATTTTCGAGTCGCCCGAAGGGAAGGCGAGATTACCTCTCGACGATAATTTCCTCGTGAATCCTTCTCCTCAGATGGCAGCAAAGATCAATGAAGTATTGAACACTAACTCTGTTCAATTCATCATCGACGGCAAGATCGAGGAAGTCAGACAGTGAGATCTCTTTTTCTTCTTTTTCTCATGCTTCCTGCCTTCGGGCAGGAAGTTATTCCGGTACATGAAAGTCCCGCGTTCTCTGCCGTTTACCTATTGAGTGAAGTGAATCTTCTTTCGTTTGAATGGAAAGACATCGACCTTGAAAAAGAATCCCAATTCACGGCACCTCTTCTAAAGAGCTGGGAAAAATGGCTCAAAGAACATCCACCTAAAAATGTAGGAGAGGCAAAAGTTTGCGATCCCGCTTGTCTCTCTTTTCGATCTCAATGGGAAGAAAAATTACCAGAAGAAATTGTACTGACCCCAGACACCGGTTATAAAAATTTCCTTTGGTTAAAAATTAGCCTCTACATCCGAAGATCAGTTCGGAATAATATTCAGTCTTATCAGTGGGACGGAAGAGTTCATCTGCATGATGGGAATACAAAAAGAAGTATCGCCAACATGACTCTTCCGAAAGAAATGAAAGAGTGGCTAAATGCTTCTCAAACCGAGGTAAACTCAGGTCTGGTGACCAGAGTTTACAAAACTCCGTTGGGAGCTTTCCCTGGGCTCGTGCAAAAAATGGAAAGCTCGATGCCCTTAAACCGAGTAATCAAGTTGGTCATCTCCGGCCATCGCAACCTCGGAGACGTCACAAAACTTGGGGAACTTCTTCAATCTCGGGGTACCTCCCTGGGTTTGCAGTTCGAAATGAGCCAGTTCGCTTCAAAAGAGGCACAAATGAAGGTTTATTTCCGTGGTGAGGAAAAATCGTTTACTGATTTATTGTCACAGGTAAAAGAGTTAAAATCTTCCTATAACTACTCGTTAGTAAATGAAGTCACTCCCTTAGGTCATTTGATTAAAATGGTGAAAGAGTAGTTTAGGAAGGATTTGTCATGTCCCATATCTCAAGTTTTCTATCTGTTCTGATAGCGATTCTTATCGCTGCATCCTGTGCTCCGATCACACGCAGAAAACCAATTAGTCAAAGCTCTCGCATGAACAGCGTGAGTGAATTCAGTCCGATCAAAAAGAAAATAGCGCTCTTAGGTTTTTATAATGAGTCACCGATGGGCGGGGATGATCTTGCGATCACGGCGACTGAAGAGTTTCGTCGTGAATTAAATAAGTCTCGTGAATTCATCATAGATCCCGAGGCCGAAACGCTCTTTGGAAATTCTAAGGAAATCTACGCCGGCGGCGGAATCAAACTCGCTCAGCTTGCTCGTAAGGCAAAAATGTCCGGCGTGAATATTGTGATCTTTGGGAGAATTAAAGAGGCACGAGTTCGCCAGAAAAGTGATGAAATTGGATTCGTAAGAAAAATCAAATCCCTCGCTGAAACCGTGATTGAAATAAAAGTTTACGATGTTCTCTCGAATAAAGAGCTTTTCTCTGAAACGCTCGATGGAGATATCTCGGACGATAACCTGAGATTTTACAAAGCCGAATCAGAAGATAATCTTTCGTACCGCCAAGATCTCCTCCGGTATTCAGTTAAAGTTGCGGTGAGAAAAATCGTCCCTCGGGTTGTAAAGATCGGATCGAAACTCGACTGGTTAGGGCGTGTGGCGAAAATTATAGGCACAAGAATTTACGTAAATGCAGGGAGAACTTCGGGACTTAATCTCGGTGACATTCTTAAGGTTGTCACTGAAGGGCAGGAAATATTTGACCCTGAATCCGGTGCCATGATCGGCATGTCTCAGGGGGAAGTGAAAGGAACTCTCGAGGTGGTAGATTATTTCGAGCCTAACGGAGCGATCTGCATCCTTCATTCCGGTGGATCTGTGACCGAAGGGGACTTCGTCCAGCTCTACTGATGGAATTAAACTCACACATTCCTATTCTGGTTATTTCGAGCTCTCCCTACATGCGGGGGATTCTCAAGTTTGTCCTTGAGACACTTCTTCGTACTGATGTGACTGAACTTGAAAATGAAGAGAAGGCACTCAATTTCCTGCGAAACCTTGAAGGCGCTCCGGCGATGATCGTCTTCGACTACACTTCCGACTCGTATCTCCTTGAGGACTTTGTGGGATATCTCAAAGAGCATCAGAAAAAAGTGCGAATTATCATTCTCGTTGAAGAAGTCCGTGAAGAGGGGAAAGAACTTTTAAAGCATCTTGAGCAGTTTAAACTCATCGATGAAGCATCACTCCCTAATTCTCTTGTCGATGAGGCGAAGGATCTTTTTAAAAGTTCGCCCTTCCTCAATGACACTCCTTATTCGCGAATCGATATCGATTTCCTTTCGATCCTCGATGGAATCAACAAGAATCTTTTTATCCGAATTGGAAATGACAAGTACATCAAGATTTTTAACGAGGATGATACGACGGATTTTTTAGACATCAAAAAATACAAGTCGAAGGGAATCGTGTACCTCTACATCCAGCGAACCACGGCGATGTGGGTGATCAATCAAATCCAGAGCCAGATTTCGATTTTTTTAAGAGCGAATAATTTCCGATTTGTCCTGAGAGGGGCGTCTGATTCTCCGGTAAAAAGATTCGAACAAAAGATTCTCCGCATTGATAACGAAGTCCACATAGATAAAGACTTCAAAGAAACCATTGATCGTGCGGTAGATAAAATTCGCTACCAGGTAGAAAAAGAAACGACAGTCGAAAACTATCTGAAAGCTTTTAAAGAGAAGCAGGATGAGTATGCATTCTTCACTCAGAAGATGAATCTCACAAGTCTGATTTCTTGCCTCCTGGCCAAACAATTAGACTGGATTTCAAAAAGCACGATGGATAAATTAGTTTATGCGTCGGTTCTCTGCGACATTACGCTCGCAGTACGTCCCAATCTTTTGTCGATTTCTGGGCTCCATGAGTTTGAGAAAATGAAAGATTCGCTCTCGGATGAAGATCAGAAAATGTACCTTGCGCACCCCAAGGACTCAGCTTTCCTGATCAAGAAGTATTTTCAAACGGCCCCTCCGGATACGGATAACTTGGCTTTCCAGCATCATGAGCAACCTGATGGTCACGGATTTCCGTTCGGCCTTAAAGCAGAAAAAATTTCACCATTATCGGCACTCTTTATCATTTCGAATGAATTCGCTTACTACTACTTGAAAGACGATGAGCCTTCAGTTGACGATTTCGTTCTTAAGGCGCATTCAAAATACGACTATGTAAATTTCAGAAAAATTATCAAAGCGCTCGAGAAACTGAAGAAATAATAAAGGGCACTCTTTCGAGTACCCTTTCCGGAGACTATTCTTTTTTTCTTGCTTCGCGTTTATTCTTTCTCTCAGACTTCATTCCTTCTTTCCAGGATTCGTTATCATTTTTAAGAGATTCAACCTTCGTCTGGTGATCCTCACGACATTTTTTCAAGCCGGATTTATCAGACGCAACCGATAAACAGCTTTTCAATTCGTTCAGATACGTAATTCGTTTGTCGATGTTTGATAACTGTTGCTCTTTTGCTTTGGCAAACAGTTCACCGTCCTGAGCGGAAACAGAGACGCTAAGAGTGAATAGGGAAATGAATGTCATAAGTTTCATAAAATATCTCCTCATTGGTAATCAATGGGATCTATCATACCAGCTTCCATAAAGCCTCGCAGACGCAGGGCGCAGGAGTCACATTTGCCACATGCTTTTGTTGAGCTTTGGTAGCATGACCAACTAAGTTCAAAAGGAACTCTAAGACCTTTTCCTTTGAGCACAATGTCTTTTTTCTTCATGCTTATAACGGGAGTAATGACTTTGATATCAGTTGCCTTCGTTCCTTCTTGAATCACTTTGTTAAAGGCTTCGTAAAAAGACGGACGGCAATCCGGATACCCTGGAGAATCTTCGTGATTGGCACCGATGTAAAGAATCGTTGCCGCCATGACTTCGGCCCAGGAAACGGCGAGCGAAAGAATGATCGTATTCCTAAAAGGGACATAGGAATCAGGAATCACATTACTGTCTCCTTGATAATTTTTCACCGAGATGCTTTCATCGGTCAGAGAGCTTCCACCGATCTGGCGGAGAAAATTCATATCAATCACTTTCCTGTGCATCTGGGGTACTTTGTAGAAATCGGCGATATCATCAAAAGATTTTCTCTCTCGGCGAGAAGTTTTCTGACCAT
>CANETG010000176.1 GCA_947440875.1 Bacteriovoracaceae bacterium | reverse complement strand
TAGGCGTGAGTGATTTCTTCTCTGGAATCCAATTCCGCGCCATGAATGAGAGCGTTTTCTTGGAGGTATTCATTGATCTCAAAAGTAGGATTCCCAGGATCAAAGACTCCCGTTGGGTTTAAGGCAATGTAATCTTTAAACCACTGGGCGTAGGCCGCAATCGTGAGAAATGATGCCGCAGAATCTTTTTTGAAAGAAAGTTCAAAAGCATTCGCTTTTTCTTTTTTGAGGTTTGTGTTTCCTTGCTCAAATTGTCCGGTGGCTATGTGCGCACCACCCGCATGGATCTCCTGAAACGTCGGAGCTCGCTCGGTGTACGAGAACGATCCGTTCAAAGAATATTCTTTGGTGTAAGCGTGCTGATAACCCAGGGAAGCATTGAGCCCCACGAAGTTGTGCTCATCGCTTTTACCAAAAGTCGCTGAGGATCTTTTTTTGGTGGAGTTGTCTTCCACCCGCGCCCCGAGCTCGAGACTATCTTTCTCCGTCACAGAAATTTTTTGGAGCGTAAAAAGAGCGAGAGAAAGATTGTTTGAAGCTGGGAGGAAGGCTTCTTCGCCACTGGCCTTGAAAGTATTTATTTGGGTCTGAAGTCCCGTCACTCCTGTGAGTTTCCCTTTTCCGGTGTGGAACTCGAGCCGGGATTCATTGCCCCCATTTCTGAAGGTTGTTCCGACTGTATCTCCTTCAAATTCTTCGTGCCGGTAAAAACTCTGTGCCGAACGAAGCCGAATCGATTTGATCAGTCCTTCTTCCGGAGAGTGTTCCGAAGAAAACTCCACGCGGTTTTGAATCATTCGAATCATGACTTCTGGATCAGTGATGGAGCCGTAGTCGTTATCAAAACGGTAATAGGAAAATCCAAAATGACCTCGATCGTAAATTCGAGACGCGCCGACGGCAAACGAATCTTGCTTGGCAAAGCTATTGGGAATTTTGTCTTTGGACTCTGGGTTTGAAGGCGCCCGGTTTCGGGCCCGCTCGGATCTGGCGTACCCAGGGATTTCTTGGTCGCCCATGTTTTGAATCGCCCCATCGAAGTGAAGCATCCATCGATTGACCCCGTAATCAATCCGGTTACTCAAGGAGAGGCTATTATTCACCGTCTCTCCCCGGACATCGAATTGGGTGACCGCTCCTTCCATGTACTCTCGGTGAATGCGATTGTTCACAATGTTTACCACCCCGCCGACAGCACTCGATCCGTAGAGAAGACTCATCGGACCACGAACGATCTCAACTTTATCGATCGTAAGAGTGTCAATCGGAATGGCGTGATCAAGACTCTGCGAAGAAGCGTCCAAGGTTCCTAGACCGTTTTGAAGAATGCGAATTCGGTTTCCGTCTAAACCTCTGATGATTGGCCGGCCTGACGACGGACCAAAACTCGTCGTCTGAATTCCCACTTCGTTTTTCAATGTGTCACCGAGGGAAGTCTCTCGGCGTTTAAGAATCGTCTTTTCCTTCATCACCGATGCCGACGGAATAAAATTGGATAAAGAACTTTCTTCCTTTCCATGGGTCACGTCGATCACTTCGAGTTTCTCCGTGTGTGCAGACAGAGACAGGGGAATAAGAGACAAGGCAAAGAAATACTTCTTCATAAAATTCCGTTTGATAAATGCAAGTCAGTTGCTTTTAGATATTAGATTGGGCTACAACTGATGTCGAGGTGATTTCATGCATACGCACCACGAAAATATCCGTGATATCCTGCACCAGAGGGGGCTGAAGTCCACTCCGCTCAGAGAAAAACTGCTCCAAGTTCTGAAAAAAAACCATGGGCCTATGTCTGTGGAAGAAATCGGGAAAAAGCTCAAGGGTCTTGAGTTCGATCAGGCGAGTCTCTTTAGAACTCTCAAAAAACTTTCAGAGTCCGGTGTCCTTTCCCAAATTAATTTGGGGGAAGGCTTTACCCGCTATGAGTTTACTTGCCTCACGCACGATCACCATCATCACGTGATGTGCACTGAGTGTAAAAAAATTATGGTGATGCCTTTTTGTATTCCGCCGAAGTTTGAGACTTGGCTGAAAAACAAAGGCTTCACCAATATAGGTCATCGGCTCGATTTTTCTGCGACTTGTCCCGAGTGTCGCTAGCCAAGTGAGCGGGCGGATCGCTGGCGTCCATGCTCTCAAAACTCGCCTCATCGACTTTCTTACTTTCTTCGGCCTTCTTCTTTTTTAAAAAAAGATCACCGAACTCTTGCTTGTAGTGTTGGATTTTATTTTTGAGCGCATTCTTTTTAAAAAAAATCATCAGTGGCGACCTTTGACATCAATGTGGTGCTGATGCTTTTCAGCGTTGTATGGTTTCCCCGTCGCCAGAGCTTTGGCCAAGCCGACGAGTTGAACCACTTTGGACGAGGGAGAATGCCAGAGTTCTGCTGTCTCGACGTCGACGCAGATGAGAGAAATATTTGGGTCATCGATCCCCTCTGGGAACCACGCCTTCATGAGAGGGGTCCAGAGTTCTCTCATTTTGTTTTTATCCGTCACAATTTTTGCTGTCCCACAGACAGAAATATACTTCTGATACTCCGGGTTGGCATAGGCAAGGTTAACGTGCTGATCATTTGTGATGCTCATGACCTTGGGCGAATTGATTCCAGTAAAAAACCAAATCTTTCCGTCGAAATTTTTTTCATTAAGTCTCAGCGTCGCCATCGGACGGGAGAAAAGATTTCCGTCTTCTCCAACGGTCGTGAACATCGTAAATTTAATATCTCGAAGGGCCTCGGCAAGTCTCACGAGATCATTATTCATCGAATACTCCTTAGCTTTTTTATTCGTTACATCTCTTCTCGCGCGCGATGCTTTACTTTGAGTCTCGAAAGGTGGTCCATCTCTGCGCCCAAAGAGTCTCTTTCAAATTCATGGATCCATGCATTTTCAGGAGCATCGACTTGCTCTTCACGCATCTCCTCATA
Source organism: Bacteriovoracaceae bacterium (assembly GCA_947440875.1). GTDB lineage: Bacteria > Bdellovibrionota > Bacteriovoracia > Bacteriovoracales > Bacteriovoracaceae > Peredibacter. The sequence goes on along the minus strand of CANETG010000176.1, from coordinate 2,913 downwards.
AACCGCGATCACTTTTTTAGCATGACCATCGTCGAGTTCAACGACCGTTGAAATGGCTCCCTGGGATAGAAGACAAGCAAAAAGCATGAGGACAATCTTCATCAACGATCTCCCTGATTATAAAGTGACGATGAAACTTTCAGTATTCGGCAGGGTGCGAGTGATATGGTAGTCGATGAATTCTCTAATCATCACTTTATTGAAAGACGGTAAATCTCTTGGTCGTCTGCTCGTGATGAGTCTGTGGTCCACGACAACTTCTTCATCGATCCAATTTGCTCCGGCATTCAGAAGATCCGTTCTGAGAGAAGACCAAGAAGTGAGAGTTTTCCCTTTTACGTATCCGGTTTCAATGAGTGTTTGAACACCGTGACAGATGGCCGCGATCGGCCGACGTTTGTTGACGAAAGATTGAACGAACGCGACAGCATTCGGAATATTTCTCAGCTTGTCGGGGTTAATAACACCACCCGGAAGTATGAGAAAATCAAAATCCTGCTCAAACGCATCGATCACAGTCATATCCACATCAAACGTTTTCCCCCAGTTCTTCCCTGTCCAGCTCCGAATTTTTCCTTCTTCGGGGGAAACAATAAGAACATCGACACCCACATGCTCGAGCGCCTTCTTAGGTTCAACTAATTCGGATTCCTCGAAGCCCTCGCAGGCGAGGATCGCCGCACGAGTCCCAGAAAGTTCGCGAATCGCTTCGAGTTCAGTCAGTTGAATTGTTTGTCTTTGAAAAAAACGCTCGAACATAAAAACCTCCGTGTCAGTGTGACTGAAGATACGATGGGCGGGTCATCTTCTGGTTCTCAGATGAACTCCTCCGCCGATTGATTTCTTCAAGTGTGATGGGAGAGCCCAGGTCAATTGACAGAAGGAGCGCTTCTATGATTTTGACATCCATCAAACCCTCTTCTCCGGAGGGGCCTACTTTTTTCTTCCGCTGAATGCAATCTGAGAAATAAATTAATTCGGGAGCGAATTGATCGCGCTCTGAAAATCTTTTTTTAAAGATCTTTCCTTCCTCGAAAGTTTTCAGAAGCATCGCTGAAGAATGACCATAGCCCTTCTCGAGCCTGATTCTTCCCTTTGTTCCGATCAGATCATAGTCGCTCGTTGGAAAGGCCCCGAAACTCACTGTGAAATTGGCCATTTTCCCGTCGGGATATTTTAAGATGCAGCTGATTGTTTCGTCGTTTTTACGGAATCGAGAATCTTTCGTTGAATTTGCCGTCGCAAAAACTTCGATTGGTTCGGCCTTAAAAAGAGTCCGACTGGCGTTGATACAATAAATACCGATGTCATACAGTGGGCCACCACCTCGTTCGGCAACGTCAAGGCGGATATTTCTGGGATCTTTAACCTCAAATGTGAAGACCGAATTAAAGATTTTGAGATCTCCAATCCGTTTTGAATGCGCCCGTTTGATCGCCTCGAGGTTCGCCGCTTGGAAGTGGAGTCGATACGCAATCATGAATTGGATTCCGTAATTTTCGGCCTCGTTCAGCATGGCGTAGCAATCTTCGGTGGTCACCGCCATGGGTTTCTCACAAAGGACATGCACACCGTACCGAGCGGCAGTTTCCATAATATTTCGGTGGTAAAAATTCGGCGTGGCGATGTAGACGGCATCGACCTCTCCCGTTTTCATGAGTTCTTCAAACTCTGAATAGAGAGACCGTTTTTCGATCCGGTATTTGTCGCCGAGTTTTTTTAGTTTCTCTTTGTCTCCCGATACGAGTGCGACTAGTTGAGAATTTTTCCGTGCGTTCTTGAATGCCGGAAGCACAGCAGTTTGGGCAATGTGGCCCAGTCCCACCACAGCGTACCGAATTTTCTTTTTGGGTTTGAGAAGCTGCATGAATTCTCCTTCGGACCTAAGGGCAGATATTTTGCAAGGAGAATGCCACGGGTAACGTCTCTAAATCCGTTATCTTCTCCCACCTATTCATGGGGCATTCAAGTTGCTTGGGGAATTTTGACTGCGAAGCTCTGCGACTTAGAAACTGCCCTACTTAAGTGTTGTTCTGACAAATGTGGATGTAAGAAATCTTGCTTAGTTCACAGGAAATAAGTTTAACGTCTGGCATCTGAGTGCCTTGGATTTTCATAGGTTATCTATTCGATAGCTGACCAGCTAATTGCACGTCTGTTCTCCATGATCAAATCCTGCCCAAATGCCAATTGTCCTTCCTTTGGAACAAAGGAATTTATTAAAAAAGACGGCTTCTATTTTAGAAGATCGGAGTCTCGCTACATCCGAAGATTCAAATGCGCTTGTTGCGGAAAATGTTTTTCTCACGCCACGGGAACTCTTGAATACCGGCAAAAAAAAAGACGAGTCAATCGGGAAATCAGAGATCTCTACTGCATGGGTAATTCTGAGCGGGGAGTGGCGAAACATCTGAAGATTCATCGGAAGACAGTCGAACGAAAAATTTTATATCTCGCCAAAAAAGCTCACATTGAAAATAAAAAGTTTCTCCGAGCGCGAAAAGAAAAAGTTAAGCATCTACAATTCGATGACCTTATTACGATTGAGCATACGAAACTGAAACCCTTGTCTGTTTCACTGGCCGTGGACGCGCAAACACGACACATCCTAGGCGCAAAGGTTTCTAGAATCGGTGCCTTCGGGCATCTGGCGGCCCTCTCTCGAAAAAAATATGGAAAGCGACCGAATCGGCATGCGCGCGGACTTCGTAGTCTTTTTCAAGCCATCGCGCCGACGATTCATCCCGCGGCCCTGATCGAATCTGATGAGCATAAACGCTATCCGGAATTTGTGGCAAAGTACCTTCCGAACCGCGAGTACAAGCGCTTCAAGGGCGGTCGAGGCTGTATCGCTGGTCAAGGTGAACTAAAGAAGCTGGGGTATGATCCGCTTTTCATTCTGAATCATACCTG
>CANETG010000175.1 GCA_947440875.1 Bacteriovoracaceae bacterium | reverse complement strand
TCAGTGGTATTACAAGTACGATCAATACTCGTGGAACAATTAAGCGGAGAAACATATGGCCGATACTCAAGAAAAAAAAGCTCCGAAGAAAAAAGGTCCGATCCGCTTTGAAGCGATCATCCCGGTCGCACTCATCTCAGCACTCACTTTTGCCTATTTTAGTTTCTACTTTGATAGTCATTTGAAAAAGCTCGTTGAATACGTAGGCACCCAGGCCAATGGCGCTGAAGTGAACGTGGGTGAAATCAGAACGAGCTTCATCCGTGGTCGTTTTGATCTGGATCGACTTCAGGTGACTCATGTCGAAAGACCCGGGTTTAACTCTCTTGAAATCGGAAACGTCCATTTTGGTTTCCTTTGGGATGCTCTCCTTCGCGCCAAGTTTGTCGTCGAAGAGTCGAGCATTAACGGCATTCAACTCATGAGTAAACGCAGTAGCCCGGGACGCATACTGCCTCCAGCACCAGCGAAACCCTCAAAGATCGAGGCGCTTCAAGCCCAGGTGATAAACCAGGTGAAGAATAAATACGGTGGAAACGTTCTCGGTGATGTCGTTGCCCTCCTTGAAGGCGGAGATCCGAAAGAACAGCTCGAAAAAATCCGTGGAGAACTTAAATCTGAGGCGAGACTCAAAGTGATGGTCGCCGACGTGAATACAAAAAAAGAATTTTGGGACGGAAAAGTGAAAGAACTCTCCGACACCTCAAAACTAAAAGAAATCGAAACTCAGATTGCTCAAGTGCGTGGGGAGAAGAATTTCTTAAAACAGGCCGAGGGAGTAAAAAAACTTTCAGACCTACTTAAAGCAGTTCAAAAACAGGCCAAAGAAATTGAAAAATCCTCCAAGCAGCTCCAGTCGGAAGTCAAAGCGGTGACGGCCTATCCAAAAGAAATTGAGAGTCTGGTGAAAGAAGACATCAATGCTCTTAAAGACCGCTTCCAAATCCCTAAGATTGATTTTAAAGACATGGCGATGCACCTCTTCGCTGGCGAATTCGCCGATAAAATTGCCCAGGCCAGAAAGTATCAGGCAGTCGCCGATCAATACCTGCCGGAGAAAAAACAAAAAGATGAAGTCATTCCACCGAAAAGAAGCGATGGGAAAAGTTATCAGTTTCCAATCACCACGGGATATCCCCTCTTCTGGTTAAAGAAAGCCGCCATCAGCTCGAAAGGGACTGCGGACTCCTATTCCGGAAACGTATCGGGTGAACTCACGAACGTCACAACTCACCCGAAACAAATTAACAAGCCAGTTGTGCTTGATCTCAGAGGAGATTTTCCGACGGCTAAAATTCTAGGTGTGAAAGCTGTTCTCACAGCTGACTTCACTCGGGACATCGGCAGACAATCAGCTCTCATTCAGGTGAACTCATTTAATGTTCCCGAGAAAATGTTTCTGAATGACAAGAATATGAAATTCGGTTTTTTAAACGCGACAGGATCAAGTACTATCAACGCAACACTCGAGGGCGAAAAAATTGACATGAGCTGGATGAGCGCTCTGTCCCAACCGAAGTTTATCGTCGAGACAAAGAATAAACTCGCTCGGGAAATTCTCACCAATGTTGTAAATGGTATCCCCGTTATTAATCTCAACGGGCGCGCGGGAGGAACATTCGCAAATCTCGACATGGACATTCAGTCGAACCTTGGATCAGAGCTCTCAACAGGTTTTAGCCGTGAAATTGGAATAAAAGTTCAAGAAGCTCAGGACAAACTCAACGCCATGGTAGAAGAAAAGATTAATCAGCCAAGAGAGAAATTGATGGCAGCTATTAACGGCAATAGCAGTAACCTCAAGAGTCTCGGAAATCTCGGTGATCTTTACAAGAACAATGAAGATAAGATTCAAAAAGAAATCGCAAAGCTAAAATCTGGCGGTGGGATTGACCTAAAATCAAAAGGTAAAGATCTCTTTAAGAAGATTAAATTCTGAAAACATTCGATCAAGCCCGGTTTAGCGAGCTTCTCACTGAACTGGGTGTCTCTTTTTCCCGCAATACTTCCAAAACTATAATTCTCTATCAAGGGACCGTCGATACGGTGGCATTAGGAAATGACGTGCTGGAGATATCGGAGGGCGATATCCGAAAGGCAACTCTTCTGGCGGGTTCTCCCAAGATCAGCATGATTGAACTTGAAGCAGTCATGACCGTCTCTGAAAGAATTAAGACTGCACGCTTCCCTTTATCAGAGCTTCATTTTTCACTCGAGAATGAAAAGATCGTTGGGGTTAAGGGCAAAATACTGACTTCAATTCCGCGCGCGGATAAAGCGTCTCAGAAGCTAGTGGGTATTACCGCTTCGTCAGGAAAAATTACCGCGATATGTACGACTGATATTCAAGATGAGCTTAAAGGGAAAATTCTTATTCTCAGAAACAGTAAAGAACTCCCCTTACTCATGAAGCAAAGACCGGCCGGAATAATCCTAGAAGAAGGAAGTCTTCTCAGCCACGCTGCAATTCTTGCGCGTGAGGCAGGTATTCCGGCGATTGTAAAAGTTCAGGATGCAACGAGGTTGATTAAATCCGGCGACGAAATAGCTCTAGATGCCGACAACGGCACAGTTAGTATTCGGAAGCCTCACTAAGGCCCGTGATCATATTTTAGCCATCAAGCTGACGTACAGGGGGTGTCTAATCTTAAGACACTCACTCACCTACAATCTTACTTTTTTTGAAGGGGATTGATATTTGGCAGCGAAACCAACAAAGACATAATAAAAGGGGCCGCATGGGCCCCTTTTGTTAGTAATGACAAAGTTTTCTTAAGGCTTCAACCACATCACTCGTCTGAGGAAGAATCACTTCTTCTAGGTCCGGACAGTAAGCAACGTGAACATCTTTCGAGGCCACTCGCATGATCGGGGCATCAAGAGCTTCAAAGCATTCTTCGTTGACTCGCGCAGCGATCTCACCAGCATAACCAGAAGTTTTGTGCTCTTCGTGACAGATGAGAAGACGGTGAGTCTTCTTAAGTGATTTATAAACAGCTTCATAATCGAATGGAGAAATTGTCCGAGCATCAAGAATCTCAACGGAGAAACCTTCCGCTTCAAGTACCTTCGCCGCTTCTACCGACTTCTGGACGAGAGCTCCCCAGCAAACGACAGTGGCGTTCTTGCCTTCGCGAACCAGGCGCGCTTTACCGAATGGAATCATGTAATCCTCACCTGGATCAGCACAGCGATTGTATCCCTGATAATAAAGATGTTTGTGTTCAAGAAATAGCACCGGATCATCACAGCGAATCGCTGTTCTTAAAAGTCCGATGGCATCGAGAGCGTTCGACGGATAGACGACACGAATCCCCGGGGTGTGAGTGAAAAGTGATTCACCACTCTGTGAGTGGTAGATCGCTCCTCCGCGCAGATAACCCCCGATCGGAACACGAACGACCATCGGACACTTAAAGTCACCACCAGAGCGGTACCGGGTCGTTCCCATCTCGTTTTTCAACTGCATGTAAGCAGTCCAGATGTAATCAAAGAATTGAATTTCAACGACGGGCTTTAACCCTCTCATCGCCATACCAATTGCGCGACCAATGATATTGGCTTCCGCTAGAGGTGAATTGAAAACCTGCCCCGGTTGAGCAGCTTTCTGAACTCCGTGCGTGACTTTGAATACTCCGCCCTTCCCTTTCAGATCAGGATTTTCGTATTTTTCCACTTCCGTGAAGTCCGCAACGTCCTCTCCGAAAACCATCATGAGTGGATTCTTTTTAATCTCAGACTTCATCGTCATGTTAACGGCGGATGCCAGGGGGATATCATCTTTACCAGTGAGCTTGGGCGAAGTTTCAAATTGAGAAGAACTCGGATCAACTTCCATCGAGTAAAGATGATCCATGTACGAATCTTTCGAAGGCCACTCTGTTTCAAGAGCTTTTGCCATCGCCTCTTTTACTTCTTTCGAAGCTTCATCGAGCGCAGACTTTGTTTCTTCTGAAGTCATGAGGCCCGTGTCGGTGAGAAAACGCGGGAAAGAGTTAAAGACATCGCGGAAAGCTTCGTCGGCGAGATCATCTTTAGTTCTGTAGTAAGAATGATCATCCGAAAGAGAGTGTGAATAAGGGCGAGTCACCGTCGCGTGAACCAGAGCTGGACCCTTTCCTGCGCGAAGATATTTCTCTGCCTCTACCATCGTATCGAAAGATTCAATGGGACAGCTTCCGTCACAGTTAAATATTTTAAGACCCGGGAAATTTGCCAGCGCTACCGAGATCGATGCTCCAGGAGTTTGAACTCTTACGGGAACCGAAATCGCGTAACCGTTATCTTCTACCATGAAGAGAACTGGTAGCTTATTGACACAGGCAGTGGTGAGGCCTTCCCAGAATTCACCCTGAGAAGTTGTACCGTCACCGCAGGAAACGTAAACGATTTCTTGGTCGTGATAAACCGGAGAATCTTTGAGTTTCATTTTTTTGAGATGAAGTCCTGCTTCGGCGATACCCACTGCTTGGAGAAATTGAGTTCCTGTGCAGGACGATTTAGAAACGATATTGAGCTTCACATTTCCCCAGTGCGCGGGCATCTGCCGACCATGCGAAGCTGTGTCGCCGATGTTTCCGTTGGCTTGGCAAAGCATTTCGTAAGGAGTGACACCCAGACCAATACAAAGTGCGCGGTCACGATAGTACGGAATAAAATAATCGTGCTTTGGTTTCAATACTTTTGCCGTTGCCGAAAGTATTCCTTCGTGACCAGCACCCGAGATTTGGAAGAAAGCTTTATTCTGTTTTTTCATGGAAATTTCTGCATCATCGGTTTTCCGCGAAACAAAAATATTGTGCAGGAACCATTGGAGGTCTGCTTTAGAGAGCTTGTGCTTTTTAATGAGGTCTAATTTTTTGTCGTAAGCAGGATTGCGTTTGGAATTCACTTCAGTGGCCTCTGTTACAGCGGTGTTAATGCGCATGGTAATTTCCTTAGAAAGTTCGTCTCATCTTACTTCTGAGAGACAGGAAAATCTACCTTACTGTTGGTCGATGAATTGGAATCGAAAGAGATTCTTAAATTCCACACCATGGGAGCGGACTGAAATATAGAAAAGTTGATTCCCATAGGGGTATCTGAGGGTCATCCGCCAAATTCCATCGCCTATTTGCTCAAGCATTGTGATTTCTACGTCCGTATCCACGATGATTTCTGGAGTCTCAGGGGTCTCTACCAAATTTCCTTTTTCATCTTGTAATCGGAGCTCGAGCACGGCCATTGATCTGTCGGCGTGAAGTTTCAAGATTTTAGTCTTTTTCCAATGAGGCGGCTTAAGCCCCACTCGAAAACTTTCAAGAAGCTTTACGCCAGCGACGTAGAAATCAAGCTTACTGACCGAAATATTTTTTTCTGATTCGAGAATCAAATAGTATTTCCCGCGCTTAACTCGTTGGACTTTCGCTGGAAAAACTTTATTCATCCCCCGGATCTCAAACTCACTTGGATCGCGGTCGACAGATAAATGAGAAGAATCTTTCAGTTCGATGTAAAAAAAGAATCTCACCATTTTCTGATCGTATCGTGGTGGGAATTGTTTCACCGAGCTCAGTTTTGGATCATGCTCTCCGAAGCGCAGTTCTTGAGACTCCGATGAAGGGGCGCGAGTTGGTCGATCATGATGTCGAGCGCATGAGGCAAATAAAATAAAGAGAACAAGGGGTATAGTCCTCATTAAAGAGACTTATCGGTTCAGCAGACGCGGATCTTTATCTTAAGATTGTTAGGCTATCGAAAAGAGGGGGATTGCTCCCCCTCGGCATCATTTATTTCGAGGACTTAATAGCTTCGAAGGCATCAACAATTGAACCCGAGTGAGAGAGCTTTCCGAATAGGATCGGGGTCGTTGTCCCTG
>CANETG010000174.1 GCA_947440875.1 Bacteriovoracaceae bacterium | reverse complement strand
CATTTTGTATGACTTGTGGCGATCATATGCCTGGTAAGTCTGCCACTGGAAGAAATGGAAAGGTTCCCTATTACGAACATTCATGGGCAACAAAGAGAGAATCTTGCCTTACTAACAAAACTTTTAAATGTGAACCTCACCGAGTTCAGGCCAAGAAACTTGAACCTCTTGTCTGGGAAGAGTTTTGTAAGTTCTTAGATAGTAAGGAGTTCATTTTAAACCTCATGGATAAGGTAAAGGCCATCCATGGGCAAAATGATGAAGAGCAGGAAGGAAAACGCCTGAAGGCTAAAATCTGGGGCTTAAACTCACAATTGGATGCTTTAGGAGAAAGGATTGCGATCCTTCCCAAAACTGTCTCTGCTGTTCCCCTGTTCAAACAGATGGAGAAGCTTGAACTGGCCAAGAAGGAACATGAAGAAAGGCTTTTAAAGATGAAAGAGCTCAATCTTGATCAGAGGCTCGTGCCACTTGAGACATTTGAGAATTTTGCGAGGCAAGTTTCTAAATCATTAAAGGAAACACCTGACTTCAATATCCGAAGGATGACCTTACAGAAATTTATCCGAAGGGTTGAAATCGGAGTGGACTCAGTGAAAATCTTTTGGAATTTGGATAAAGAATTCTATGAAAGAGAGCTGAAAATAAAAAAGCCAGGAGCGCGAGATCCTGGCTTTTTAAAACTCTCTGCAAATGTTGGTTCGCAGAGCTTGACTAATGGTGGCCGGGACTGGACTCGAACCAGCATGCTTTTAAAGGCGCCGCCGTCTGAAGACGGTATGTCTACCAATTTCACCACCCGGGCATTGGGAGGATTTTAACGATTCGAAGAGTTACTGTCTATGGGTTTTCAGCTTCGGAATTATACCAGCAGTAGGGTCTGTGAGAGCCTCTGAGTCCGGCCATCATGGTATCAAGACGACATTGAGGATTTGGGTGAGTAAAAAGTGTGAAGTCGACGACTGTTTCATCAGGGGTATTGAGGCGGGGATGCGGAAGGTTTCGGTTCTGAGCAAAATGAGCCGTGACTGAAAGAAATGCGTCAATCTTTCTGGCGCATTTATTATTTTGGTCACAAAGATGAAGTGAAACCTCAGTTGCAATTGTCGCTGAAAGACTAGGAAGAATTTTATCCAGGCAAAAACTCGCCGCCCAGAAATCGGCCTGACCCTCGACTGAGAGTTTATTGAACTCATCACCTACTGGATCACCGCCGTAAAGATGTCCTGCTTCATGACACAGAATGAGTGCCATCGTATCTTCCGAACCGTTTTTAATCGCCGCCACCCCGCCGTAAACGATGATCTGATCCTTCTCCCATCTCCGAGCAAAGGCCTGGACCCAGTCCTCTTTGTAATCGGTCAAGATCTCAAGTTCTCGGCCATTTTTGGCGGACAAAGGAGAAAAGGTCGTCTCAAAGAGTTGGATGATTCGGTCGAATGTTTTTTTCGGGAGTTTTTCGCCCGACCAACGAGAAGGAAACTCATCCACACCAGCATAGGCCGTGGATGAAACTGAGACGACGAGAATGAGGAAAAAAAGAAATGGTTTCACGTCTTAAGAAGGGCTATCTTTTTCTTCTGACGAACTTGTCGCAGTCAGCACCTGGTTGCTCGGTACTCAAGCATTTTACTTTTAAATTGTAGTTGGCAATTTCTTCTTGAACCGCTTTCTTCTCGAGAAGCATTTCTTCAGTTGTCTCAGATAACTGCTCAGTGGATTTCCCGAGTTCTTTAAACTTCTGGGCCTTGACTTTATTTAGAACGATCGCCTTCTTTTGATTTTCAATCTCCGAACGAATCGACTGAAGCTCAGCGTCCGTAACCTGGACCTCTTTTTGTTTGTAGTAACCATCAACGTCGATGGGTTTACTTTCGAGCACCTGAGACGAACTCATTTCCGGAGCTGGGATATCGGAAGGGATATTTGATGCCGTTTCCTCTTGAAGAATCTCTTCCTCGCCTTCTCCGCCGATCTCAGGAAGATCTTCGTCTTCAGCAAAAGTGCTAAAACTCATGGCCAGAAGAGTAATTAAAAAAAGAGCTTTCATAGGGTCCTCCAAGAATGGAGGGAACATACCTCTGATCTGTCCCATCCTGAAGAAGACTAAGAAGAAATTACAGGGTGAGGATCCACTGAAATTCAAGAAGATGGAGAGATAAGGAAGGGAAGAGAGACGGACTAAAACACTCTGCCAAATGATTCCGATCTTTCGCCCTGTAATGCATCTGATATAATGGAAGAGAATTTCCTGGAGGTCTCCCCTGAAATACGCACTTGTCTCATTTTTATTTCTTCTACCGCTAGTTGCCCAATCAGCTTGCTTCACTGGGAGTCAGGGAGCACTTGAACTTTACTCACAAGAGGAAGCCATTCAAGATCAATCGATTCTAGAAATTGATGAAATCTCCTCCAAAGATCTTGAACTCTACCGAGTCACGAACGGAGATTCTTGCGGATTGCGAGGTTGCGATTTCTCTCTTTACGTCGTCAAAGATGGTTGCCTCTTTTCTGCGTTCGATGCTTACAGTGCAAAACTTAAACCGAGTTCGTCTTGGAAAATAATCACGGTCATCGAAAAAGCTCTTCCCGTCGATGGACCTTCCCGGACTCAGGTTTACGAGTACGATAAAAAGTCATTCAAGTATGTTTTAAAAAAATGAAGATCATTTTTGTTTTCGCGCTCATCCTTAGTTTCAATGCCCCCGCTGTTGAAGATTTTAGAATCTGCGCAGCCGAAAGTGAGTGCGCTTGTCCTGTCACTCAAACGCCAGTACCGACGAGAATTTCTGTTCGTAATAGACGCACTCAAAGAGTCCATGCCTGTCGACCAGTCGTGCAAATTGCCACCATCGCTTTAGAAAGTTCTCCCGCTCAAGAAGTTATTTGCGATCCAGTTGCTCCCGACACTCTTTTTACTCGGATGGCCAATAGCTTTCCCCCTGGCTGTGGTTACAATCTTCAAAATTTTAATGCGGATGGATTCCGCGAGACCATCGGACAGTATCTCCAAAATAAAGAAGTCCTTTGTAATTCCCAAAGAAACCACTCCATGTGCACGAGTGCCGCTTTCCTCGCCTTTCTTTCTGAGCTGAGACGCCTCAAAGATTTGGGTCTCATCACCGAAGAAAAAATTCAAGAACTCTCTGATCTTCGTGGCATCGCTTGGAATTATATTAATCATCAAGCAAGACCCGATCTCCTTCTGACGGAACTTGGTCTTGGGACTGGGAGAACGATCAGAAAAAATGAGTTCCCGGTTGAGGGATGGCCTAAAGAAGGCGACCTCCTCCAAATTTGGCGGGAGGATCAATCCGGACACTCGGTCGTTTTTGGTGGATACCTCAAAGACTCTCAAGGGACGATTCAAGGGATTTGTTACTGGTCCTCGAATCTTTCAACCAATGGCTACGGACGATTGTGCGAACCCGTTGAAGTGGTCAATCGCATGATCGTCGCGAGGTTTAACTCATGATTTTTCTCCTTCCTCTTTTATTCACTCAGATCTCTTTTGCTGACTGCCGGAAGACCTGGGAAAAAGAAAATAAAACTAACCCGGTTCTCTCCCGCTGTGAGATCTCCGCCGTTGAACTGGTCGAATTAAAATCCGGTTGCGCTCTGGAAGGCGGAACCATCGAGCGCTGTGTGATTCTTCGTTCGTGTGACGAAAAAAAAGAAATCGGTGCGTCCGTTTTTAGAAAGTCGGTGTCCGCGGATTCTTACTGCCTCTCAGGAAAAGAGATGGAAGTCATGGACTCATCGACAAAAGACGGACCGAGAGCTTTCATCACGTGCTTAAAAAAATCATCCCCCGAGTTCATTCGCCTCGTCAGCGGATCACAAAATAAAAATTGCCCCTTCCCATTTAAGGATAAACCATGAAGGTTATCGCACTTTTCATTCTCTTTTCATCCACAGCGTGGAGCTATCCCGTCTTCTTTAAGTGCGAAGCTGGCGGAAGACTCTCCGATCAAATTACACCCGCTGAGATTGATGGACGACTCAACGCTCTTGTCGGTGCCTTGAGACCTCTGAGTGCAAACGCAAGAGCTGAAAAAATAAATGAATACTGCGAAGGCGGCGCCCTTTGTATGCGCGAGTTTGAGCAGCTTCTTCAGATGGCCGAAGTGAGTGGCACAATCACCCGGGAAATCATGAACGCAGAACTCGCGCGAATCCGCTCAGCGGCGTCACTTGCGGCAAGCCAGCAGGGCGGAATAGCCCCCGTGGGTGCGGGAATTTTCACTTCGGCGCTTCAAGAAAGACAGATGCGAGAAGGTCTCTATACCGCACGGGAATGTCGAGTGGCGATGGAGAACTTTTCACCGGAAAGTTTTAACAACGATGGGAGATGCGTTCTCGCAAACTTTGGCCACTCTCCGTACATGTATCCCTCGGGGATTCGCTTCAGCGGAACTGGGACGAATTCAAGAAATGGTCCAGCCCAATGCAATGAGATTACTGAGATGGTTCGAAACGCCCACGCTGTGGATCAAGATCCCTACGCTGCCATCGCTATTTCGCTCATGGAGAACGGAACTCATATTTCTAATCTCTATCTCGATCCCATTGGATCCGTAAAAACTTTAGGCTGTAAAATTGAACCAGGCACACGGGCGAATCATAATCTAGAGTCGTACAATACCTTCCATAGAATCACTGCCGGTGTAAAAGAAAATCCTGAACTCATAAGTGGTATCCGGGACTTCATGACAGTTCAAGGACACACTCCTTCAGAGGGAGTAAGTTATCTCTGTAACTCCCCCGAAACTTCTGAGGAAGGTGATGACGTGCCTCCAGATGATGTTGACTGCAGTTATGGTTCATCCTCACGGTCCTGCTCGGCGCCTATTCCTGGCGCCTGCTGCGTAAGGATGCCGTTTAGCAAGGACTCCGCCTCTGTTGCCGATCAAGGTCTGACCTTTGCTTCACTGAAAATTTATATCGAACCACCTCTGGAAGAACGGATCCGTGGGACTGATCCAGCCGACTATCCCGCCAGAAGACTTCAACGATTTAATGGTTATTCGGATGCCATGGGCGGAGCAGAAGCTGTCAGTGCCTGGAGGTCTGGAGTGAACTACTATCGGACACCCGCGTACGGGTATCAGGCGATGGATTTTATGCTTAATACTCTTTGGAGTAATCCTTTTGTGAGAAACGCCGTTCGGGAAGCCGAAGCGCAATTTGGTCGAAAATAAAAATCAGTCCTTTGTCTTGACCGAGCTCCTGGGGTCTACACGATGGAGCATGATCACTATTTTGAAAAACATGCTAATGCTCCCAGGATGACGGCGATAGCAGCTGCCTGGAACCAAAATCCGAATTGGAACACACTCCGGTCCGATAGATATAAAAATGTACTTAGGGGAGAATTCGAGGCCGTTTGTGAGAACCCATTAAGATCCGAAACTTCCTTCTGCCAAAATGTAGACGGAGGAAATGAATCTGCAGCGGCGACTGAATATTTCCGCACCATTCTTCCCACGAGGAGAACTATCGCCATGGCCAATCAAGAGGACCAAGGTTTTACTTGGGGGCAAATGACTCCTGATCAGTTTTCGGGATTTCTCGAGCGGTTCGGCCAAGAACAAGTATTTCAAAATTCGGTGGGTAAAAATTCCTCCCTCGAAAAAGAAAACTGACGCCTTCGGTCTATCCGCTCTCATCTTCATCTCCTAGAATTTCCTTATGGGAATACGTTGGAGAGTTTGCGCACTATTATTTTTTGCTACCACCATTAATTACATGGATCGCCAGATCTTTGGGATCCTGGGCCCCACACTTCAAAAAGAAATAGGCTGGACCGAAGGTCAGTACGGGATCATCGTCGCGTGCTTCACGTTCGCGTACGCCTTTGGTTATCTTTTCTCCGGTCGTTTCATGGACTGGAT
>CANETG010000173.1 GCA_947440875.1 Bacteriovoracaceae bacterium | reverse complement strand
GACCCACTGAAATACAGTCTGGAACAGGTTTTCTTCTTTTTGCCCCCAGCCAACCAGCGCAGGTTCAGAGTTTCGGTCCCGTAAATAAGCTTCGCATTCTCTGACGGAGAGTGTTTCGAGAATTGCTATTTTTTTTCCAACCAGTAAACTCGCCATGGATTCAAGAATCAGCACCTGAAAAGGAACAAGATCTCCGTAGAATGACAAATTTTTGACAGACTGGAAGTCACCTTCGACGTTTACCCATAATGAGATTTCATCATTCGGAAATTTTCGCATGGAAGGACTCAATTCTGGTTTAAGGAAGCGGGGGGATTCAAGAATTTTACCTGCGCGAGTGGAATTCACCTTCACCATTTCAGTCTCCTGTCGTTAATATGGACTCTAGCATGAAATTACCAAAAGAGCTTGGAGACAAAAGCGAGTGGGTTGTCGTGGGACCGATGGGCCCAGCGCTCCCCGATTTTCTCAAAACTCATCCGGTCCTCGCAGTCGACGGCGGAGCGAACTGGGTGGATCAAATTGATGCATGGGTCGGAGATTCAGACTCCTTTCAAAAACATCCCCGCTCATCTGTGGTCTTTCAATTGCCTAAAGATAAGGATGCTTCGGATTTTTCCTTCGCCCTGAAACTCTTTGACCGACAAAAAAATTATCACATTCATTTGTGGGGGTTCTCCGGTGGAAGAAAAGACCATGAGCTTTTTGTCTGGGGAGAAATTTTTAGCTGGCTCGAGCAGCACCCGGAGTGCCAATTCACTCTCTACGATACCGATGGGAATATTGAATTTCATTTTTTGGGATCGGGTCAGTGGCGCTTCCAGCACAAAGGACTTTTCTCATTAGGGTGCCTTCGAAAAATCCGGGTCAAACTTACCGGCGATGTCCGATATCCTATTTCGGACGAATCCTGGTTGCCGGCACTCTCTAGTTGGGGACTCTCAAATGTGGGAGAAGGTGAAATCGTTCTTGAAAATGAGGGCACCACTTTTATTCATTTCCCGAAGGAGTTTTGATGAGAGTTCCCTACCTCGACATCCTCCGCGCAGTGGCCGTCATCTGGATGATTATTTTTCACGTCGCTTACGACGTACGGATGTTTAACTTAAATGAAATCAATTTTGCCGAAGGATTCTGGTTTGCCTTTCCGCGAGTCATCGCTGGGACTTTTCTTTTCTGCGTCGGCATTTCTCTGAATTACACGCACGCCGAGAAGGTGAAATCAACTGCCATGCTCAAGCGGTTAAAAAAGCTCGGTCTCTCGGCGCTTCTCGTTTCTTTGGGAACATATCTCGTCTTTCCCAGTCAATGGATCTATTTTGGGACACTCCACTGCATTCTTGTCGGAAGTCTCCTCGGTGCTTTTTTTGTCCATCACCGAAAAGCTGCTTGGATAGTGATGCTCTGTCTTATTTTCCTTCAATACGTTGCAGGTTTTGATATTAAATGGGTCTCAAACGTTCTTCAAAGACCCTCGATGGATTTTATTCCGATCTATCCTTGGTTCTGGGTCATCTTAGCGGGACTCCTAATGGGACCTTATTTGTCAAGAAACAGCTTTTTAATGAGTCTTAAAACGCCCAAGATTTTTGATCTTCTTGGCCGCCATTCACTTGTTATTTATCTTGTTCACCAACCGTTCATCTTCGGCCTCCTTTCCCTCTATCAATACCTCGACAAAAAATGACAAACATCCCTATCCTGTGAGAAATTGAGTGCTGATGAACACACTCATAGCCTCTTACCGAAAAGTTGAGCTTTTCTTCGGCAATCTCAAGTTTGCCGTCGTTATCGTTTCACTCTTTGCCGTCTCTCTTGCTTACGGTACTTTCATGGAGTCTTACCATGGAACGGAATACGCCAATCGTTTGGTCTACAAAGCGTGGTGGTTCATGGCGATTCAGTTCACCATGTTCCTTTCGATTCTTTTTGCCACACTGATTCGCCTTCCACCGAAAAAACATCTCTATGGTTTTTACACCATTCACGCGGGCCTCATTACTCTTTTTCTTGGGTCCTACATTACTTACGAGGGAGGAGTCGACGGAACAATCTCGCTGGCACCGAATTCCCCGTCTCGCTCGATCACTCTGAATGAAGATGAATTTCGGATTCAGTTTCCGGCACGCGGGAAAGAAGTCTCAGTGGCACTTCCGTTCAGCGCCGGTGAGAAAGATTTAAAGCTCGATTACGAAAACATTAAGCTGGGCCGCTTCCTCCCTTTTTCCAAAGAAGAACTCAACTGGATTCCGATTAAGATCTCTGACCCTGGACAAACATCGTCCCGCTACAAACTCTACAACGATCAGTTCGGGGAAACCCTCACCCTCACCCTTCATCCCATGTCAGATTTCAATAATACGCTTCAACTCGGACCCCTGAATGTGCACTATATGCCAGCGTCTTTGGCGGATTGTTTTTCGTCTCAAGAACAACACGGGCTGATCGTTTGGAATGGAGAAAACCGGGGCTGCAAAACTCCTCTCCAATCTGAAATCAAACGGAGAAAATCTTCCAACGGGAAAGAAATTGTTGCGATCAACTTCGAAGGACGAGATATTGCCTTTATCCCGGAAATGTCTCCCCTTCCTCTCAACACAGAACTCACTCTGGATGAGAAGTCACCCTACAGAATTTTTTCGCGAAAACTTTTCGAACAGTCTGCGCATCTTTTTTTATTCGGCCAAAAAGCCGCCTTCTATAATAAAAACTCCACCAAATGGGAAACCGGTGATGTGAGAAAAGATGCTCCACTCGATCTTCCTTGGATGGGGTTTCGAGTTCTTCTCCTCGAACAGAGAAATGATAGTTACCCCGTCATGCGGCCCGAGTACATGAAGCCCATTCAAGACGGTGGAGAGACGATCGTGGGCGATAAAAAGGCAATTGAAGTCAGCATCGGATCGGATACTTTCTGGGTGAGATCGGGTGAGCCGGTGGCGTTTAATCAAAACGGCGAAAAGATCACTTTTGATCTCACGAAAAAAAATATTACCCTGCCCTACGAAATCGTTCTTGATCGCTTCAAGATGGACACTGACCCGGGGACTCAAACACCGGCCTCGTTTGAAAGCTTCGTGACTCTTTTCAAGGGTAACGACGGCTCCGAGAAGCACCACATCTTTATGAATAATCCACTGAAGTATCAAAACTTCACTTTTTATCAAGCTTCCTACTTCCAGAGCCAAGAAGGTCCTATGGGTTCAGTCCTTTCTGTCAATTTTGATCCGGGTCGTCCGGCAAAATATGCGGGCTCTCTTCTGCTTGTTCTCGGAAGTATTTGGCATTATTTTTTAAGACGAAAACACCTGAAGACCGGAGGCGCCCGTGCGTAATCTCTTTATCCTCCTCTGCGCTCTAATTACCTTTTCGTCCTCGGCGCAAGGTCCGATGAATTTTTGTACCGATGATCTTGAAACCTTTCCCGTGCTCGCCCAAGGAAGAGAAAAACCACTCTACGTTCTCGCCGGTGACAGCATTCGCTTTATTACGGGAGAAAAGAAAGTGGGAGACTACTCAGCGGTCGTCGCCTTCTGTAAACTCTCACTCAAAGCTTTCGGGATGCCGCTCGAGCTTCCCGTCAATGTGCGCGTCGATCACGTGGACGCGAGGAAATTTTTAGGGATCAGTGAAGACGCCACAAGTATACCCGTTAACGACCTCAGGGCAAAAAATGATCTCTTAATCGCTGAACTCAGAACTCTGAAAGAAAATAATTCCTATAAAAAAGAGCTGTCAAAAATCGCTGGGCGTCTGAAGACTTACGAAGCAGTCGTCACGGGCCAGGCGTGGACCGTGCCCGTGGTGAATAACGGGAAAGTTGATTTCCTTGCCTTGAGTGAGTTTCTCACGGAACAAAGAGTGACGTCGGCCGGAAGTAGTGGAAGCAGTAATCCGGTTCAAATTCTCATGGACCGAGCAAAAGCTGATTATCTGGCGGCCAAGGGCGATGGTTACCTTTTGGAGCTTCAGTACTTCAAGCTCAATCCTTTTCTGTGGTCACTTCTCCTTTCTCTTGCCGCCATTTTTGCTTACGTTCTGACTAAGAATCATCTCTTCGGCACTGTTTTAACCTCAGCGACGATTCTTCTTCAGATCGCTGCGATGGCACTTCGAGTGATCATCTCAGGTCGCGCTCCCGTGACGAATATGTATGAGACGGTGATGTTCTCGGGCTTCGGTGCTCTGGTCATCGCTGGGTTCATTACTCTTTACCGGAAAGAAATTAGTTTTGTGATCGCGGGACTTGCCTACAACGTTCTTTGCCTCATGATGATGAAATTTGCTAACGGAATGCTTGACCAGGGTATCTCTCCACTGGTTCCCGTTCTGCGGGATAATTTTTGGCTCTCAACACACGTCACGACGGTTATTCTTTCGTACGCAGCACTTGCTCTTTCTTGGTTACTCGCCAATTCCATTCTCGTGCGCGACTCTCTCGGAAAGCTCAACTCGGCCGACTACCGTTACCAAGTCGATCTCACCTACACCTGTATTAAATTCGGCGTCGTTCTTCTGGCGGCCGGAGTCATTCTGGGTGGGGTCTGGGCGGATTATTCTTGGGGAAGATTCTGGGGTTGGGATCCAAAAGAGACTTGGTCGCTCATCGTTCTTCTCGTTTATATGGCGATCCTTCACGGAAGAGGAACTACGTGGATTACGCCGAAGCGTTTTGTTCCCCTGGTCGCAGGGGCCTTTATGAGTGTTATGATGGCGTGGTTCGGAGTGAATTATATTCTCGCCTCAGGACTTCACTCTTATGGATTCTCTGAAGGTGGCGCCATATTCCTTGGGAGCTTCTTTCTCATTCAAATAGCGATCCTTGCGGTCACGAGTGTGAAGTTTAAGAAACCGGCCTAATGAGGTAAATTTCGTCTTGAAATGTTTTCAGAGTCTGTTACCATTTTAATATGGTTAAGCACGTTTGGAATTATCTTAAAATCAGAAAGAAGTTTTGGCTTCTTCCCATCCTTGCGGCCTTTTTCGTTTTAGGAATTTTGGTACTCGTTTCTCCTACAAGTCCCTACGCACCCTTCATTTATACTTTTTTCTAGATGAAAGGGAAACTGATCCTAGGTATCTCTTGCTACTACCATGACAGTGCGGCCGCTCTTATTCTTAATGGCGACATTTTAGGCGCCGTTCAAGAAGAGAGATTCACTCGTAAAAAACACGACTCCTCGTTTCCCACGGAGTCGATTAAGTGGCTCCTCAAAACCTACTCTATTAGTCTCACAGATCTCCAGGCGATTGTTTATTACGAAAAGCCTTTTATTACTTTCGAAAGGATTATCGAGACTCATCTCAACTACGCCCCTTACGGCTTCACATCATTCATTAAGTCCATTCCCCTTTGGATCAAAGAAAAACTCTTTCTCGAAAAAGACATCATTAAGAAACTAAATGCCATTGAAGCGGTGAAATTTCCCGAGATCTCCTGGTCGGAGCATCATCTCTCCCATGCGGCAGGTGCTTTTTATCCCTCACCATTTTCAGAGGCCGCCATTTTATGCGTCGATGGTGTCGGTGAATGGGCAACCACATCTGCTTGGATCGGTCAGGGAAAGGAAATAACTCCACTCTGGGAAATTCATTTTCCCCACTCTCTGGGACTTTTTTATTCTGCGATCACTGCGTACCTCGGCTTCAAAGTAAACTCTGGTGAATATAAAGTCATGGGACTGGCACCTTACGGAGTGCCCGTCTTCACTGATCTCATGCTGAAGGAGCTCATCCATCTCCATGATGACGGTTCTTACTCCCTGAATATGGAGTACTTTGATTATGGCCACAAGATGAAAATGTCCGGGAAGAAACTAGAAGAACTTCTGGGCAGACCAGCGCGGTCTCCGGAAACACAAATGGATCAGTTCCATATGGACGTCGCGGCGTCACT
>CANETG010000172.1 GCA_947440875.1 Bacteriovoracaceae bacterium | reverse complement strand
CCTCTCTGTCTGCCTCCGCTTGGCAAGAGACACATGTGTTTGAGGGTGTTCCCGAAGAATACTGTAAAGATAAGAAAATTGTTTCCAGTAGTTTGGTTCACTGTACGGCCGCCAATAGTCAGACCGTGCTCGCAGCAAAAAAAGGCCCAGACATTCTTTCAGTCCCCTTTAATACTTTCGGGGCCATTGACCTTGGTGTGATCGCCGATGCCGATTCAAACAATGCCTATTTCTATTCGAAATGGCTCGTCGATGATTCGGGAAAAAAAGTGGGAGTACTGACGATTAATGGCTACTACAACACTGAGATGGAAGTCTCTGGTCGCGTGGATGTTCGTTACAATATGAAAGGAGAAATTGTTTCTCTGGAACATAAACCAATCAACTAATCAGTTCGCGAATCCCTTCATATAAAACTTTGATCGAGATCAGGGTCAGAAGAACATTGACCGCAAGGTCAAACTTTTGATCCGAAATTTTTTTGCCGAGGGGAATGGAAATTCCTACCCCGATGAATGATCCCAGCATCAGAATCCCAATGTTCTCTTTAATCGCGAGGTAATTAACTCCCGCGGCTCCCCCGAAAGCGATGATCTTCGAGAGCTGAAGACACATCTGTCCCGCACTCTTGGTCGACAGATTTCCCGCACGACCAAGTGGCAGGCGATTAAAAAGTGGCGTCACCACAGGACCTACGGCACCAACGAATATTCCCATGAATCCAGACAATGCACCGGCAATCACAAACGTACTTGGCCTGGGTGCCGATTGAAATTTCAACTTCCAAGGAATCACGGAAGCAAGAATGAGCGCCCCCACAATAATTTTAAGGATGGAAGAATTGATGTGTTCAAATAGCTCGGCACCAAGCCAAGCAAAAGGCAGCATGAGAAGAGCGTACGACCCTACTATTTTCCAGCTGACCTTTTTTAAAAAAAATCCGGCGCGCAGAGCGTTCGCTGTGAACTGCGTGAAGCTGTGAAGGGGAAGAGCGAGCTCAGGTGGAAAAAAAAGAAGAAGACCGGCAAGGATCAGAGTTCCTCCACCGAGTCCAGTGAGGCCCGTAAGAAGTGACCCGAAGGTGACGAGGAGAAAAAGTCCTACCACCTACGGAAATCCTGATAGAGTCGATTCTTTCGAAGGATCGCTTCAAAGGCCAGCTTCGCTTCGTAACAAAGAAACTTACTCACCTTATAGTAACGATCGAAATTTTGAGTAAAATCTTTTTCAATAAGAGCAGCGTCTTTCTGATCTTTGAGCCCTTTCCGATGTCCTTTACCCATTTCAGATCCGATGGAGTAAGCAAAATCGGCCTGCTCATCTTTATCTAGATATTTTTTTACCTTCACAGCAAATGACGGAATTTGTCGTCCCCAGTACTGGCGGTTATTCACTGTACAGTAACCAAGCTTTTCTTCCATTCCTGGGGCGTAGATATTGGCGGCTTCTATCATCCGAAGTCCGTGGTGTGGAACCGGAGTATAGAACCAACGGTTACTTTTCTCAGCGTACACTTCTTTGATGTCTAAAATAATCGCATCGAGGTGAGAATCAGGATTCCGTGGAACGAGAGAAAAAATAAAATGCTTTTTCCCAAATGTCCCAGGTGTGTGACCAACCTCACTGATTTTAAATTCTTTCATGAGCTGCGTATCACTCCTCGACTCGAGATAGCCGGAAAGAATTTGATTCACGATTTCAGATTTGGGAGCGAGTGGATGTTCGCGCATTTTTTTGGCCCAGCGCTTATTGGAAGCAAGATATTCCTTCGTACTGGACTGCCAGTCTTCTGGCTTCACATTTTTTAACAGCTTCAATTGTTTTGAGGGGATCTCTGGATGAAGAAAATGCGTAATATAGGAATCGATGAAATGATCCACGACTTTCCGGTCAAGGAACCCATCGTCTTCAACACGCTTCAAGGATAAACTCGCGAGGAAGCGGATAATGTCCCAGGCATATGGTCCCATCCGAGAGCGGTCAAAATCCATCATCGCTGAGCCTCGGGCCGTTTTCACGTAATTGTCGAGGTGAGGATTGCCATGAATAAAAGTCACTGGAATTTTACTGAGATCAAGGAGCCGGGGTAATTTTGTCTGCATGAGCGGGCACGCCATGCGGAATAGCAGATATCTGGCCTCTTTTCGCGGTAATGGACTAATCTGCAGGCGTTTCTCGAAAGCGAGGCTTCGGCGGAGGTAATCTTCCATCTTCTGATTCTAAACCCTATTAAGCCATGGTCAAAACACTTTCACGAATACCCGTCCTTAATGTAAAATCTTTCCCATGCGAGAGAAACTCATTGCCCACTTTAAGAAGTTTGGACCACGTAAATTCGTCATTATGGCCGTGATCCTCTTGATTGCTTCTGACCTGATGAACTCGTGGTATCTTCGACTCTGGTGGGTGGCCAAAGATATGTCCGGCACACTTCTACGTCAGTCAGCCGAAAGAAGTGGCGTCATCCTCAGTGACCTTGGGCCAGATAGTATTCGAGAGCTCCAGCAATTTTTTGAGAATAGTTTTTACTTTTTTCTCACCATCATTCTTGCGAATAACTTCTTTTTCTATGCTTTCTATCTGAGAAGAAAGCTTTGGGCCCAGGGATTTGTTCTTTTTTATGCATTAACTGCAGCTATGTTTTCGACACTGTTTCTTTTTGATAATGCGGGACTTGGAACCGGCTGGTACGTTTACAATCTTCTCATGATTTTCGTTTATACTTATTTATTTTTAGGCGTGAAATATTTGAAAGAAGATACGGTTGAGCACCAGGGGCCTCCAGCTCTTCCTACCCCTGAAGATGAAACATCGGGACAATGAAGTTCCCACCATCAGCATTTCCCCAGACCGGTATATTGCGAAGCTCATTCATGAGCATCCTCTGCCCAACGACCGAAAGTATGAATGAATCAAAGGCATGCGTATTCTTCATGATCGTCTCGAGATCATTTTCGTAGATGAAAATCCCCATGTGGACTTCGATGTTGTGAACAATATGTTCGCGAGCTTGAGAGGCGAGATCGAGATCAAAAAGCTGAAAGAGAGTCGACTTACTTACGACTTTCGCACGGTAAAGTTCAATCAAGCAGATCTGGACGTTAGACTCATACATCGTTAGATCTTTCGGAAGGTGACGTACGAGATAGTTTAACTTCGCCAAAAGCATGACGGAGACATTTCCGAATGATTCGTAAGAAATTTTAAACACTTCGAGCAGCTGATCGTAGTAGTTTTTCCAAACCCAGAAATCGATCGGTCGGTGCCAGTAGGGGGTGAACCCCTTGCGAAGCTTTCTTTTAAAGGACCGAGAAAGCATGTGCTCGTCAGTATTTTTCTTCAGTAAGTTTTTAGAGTAATCAATTTCCGATGCAATAATTCTTTCCTGCTCGTACTTCTTTGGATTTTTTGAGTGAAGGCGGGCGTCTTCTTCAAGAAGACTTTCCATTTCACCTCTGACTTCCACTACAGAATCACGCGGACACACATTGGCCCCTTGGCAATTCGTGAGACACGACTCTTCGCAGGGAGGTTTTGAAAGAGGAAAATCAACTACGAGTTGAGTAAGACCATACTGCGTGATCCACGCCGCTATGATTTCATCACGGTCGCGAATCTCCTCGTCTTTGACTTGGTGAAGAGAGGTGAGAAACCAGCGCCTCTTGTCGGGAAAATATTCGAGGAGAGAGAAAAAGAAATTTTCTCTTCGCCCTCCGCCGAGACTCATCCCGGCCACATTCTTAATACTTGTTCCCACGAAAAACTCCCGAGTGATTTAGAGCGGGGATTCCACCTTAAACGGAAGGATGGACATGCCATGCGCTCTCACTTTATCTTCGATCACCGAGGGATCAATTCCCTTGTGGACGAGAATAAAGCAGCCGCCGCCGCCAGCACCACACATCTTTAATCCTAGCACATTTCCGTTCTTTTTGAGTTCGACGGTGAAATTCCGTATTTTTTCAGTGGTTATACCTGGAAAGAGCTTCTCTCTTTCAGTCCCTTCAAGGGCGATGAGATTCAGCATTTTATCCCACTCACGCGCTTTAAGCGCCTCATAGGTCGCGTGAGAAATTTCTGCGATTCGACCAAGACCCGCGACCACCTCTGGCTTTTTATCAAAGAACGCTTTATAGACCTCCCAGTTATTAATCCCAGACTGACGAGACTGGCCGGAAGAAATAAGAACGAGATGACTTTCTAAGACGAGTTTAAGCTCATCCGTGAAAAGTTGTTCCACTTTGATTTCGCCTTCGATTCCGCGAATGGCAAGAACTCCACCAGTTAACGCCGGAAAATAATCTTGATAGCCCGCCATTCCCTGATTGAGGATGCGCGATTCAACAGCCTTCACACGGAGGACGGTTTTTAAACGATCGTAATTCTCTCCGGTAAAATTGCAAAGTGCTCGGTAAAGAGTCACACCCATGGCAGAAGATCCACCGAGACCGGATCCCGCAGGAGCTCCCGAGGAAAGTTCCATGCGAAGACCGGAACTAATATTGAAGAGTCGCAGAATCTGAAGAACGAATGACATCTCTTCGAATTTTTTTGAATAAACGACATTTTCTTCAGTGAGGTCTTCGGCCGCATACTTATAATTTTTATTGTAATCTTTCGAGTAAATCTCAATGCCCTTGAAGGCAATTTTTGAAAGAGTGACAGATGCTTTAAGACCCGTCGCCACGTTGAGAGTGACGACATTTTTGATGATGAGATTAATCGGTTCAATGTCGAGCGTTCCGCCGACGAGATCAACTCGGACAGAGCCTTGATTAGTTACCTGCATTCAACACTCCGATGTAAGGCAATTCTCGGTAGCGGCCAGCGTAATCGAGCCCGTAACCAATGACGAATTTATCTTCAATCTCGAACCCTAAGTAATCAATCCTCACTGGGTGCTTAAGTTTTGAGGGCTTAAAAAGTAGGCTCGCGAGTCTCACCTCTTTTGGTTTTCTGACGGACATTATTTCCATCAGTATTTTGATGGTGAGTCCCGAGTCCACAATGTCTTCCACGATGAGAACATTTTTTCCTTCGATGTTGGCAGTGATGTCCATCTCGAGCCGAACACTTCCCGAACTCTGTGTGCTATCACCGTAACTCGAGAGAGAAATGAATTCGAGTTTCAGCGGTAGATTAATTCTCTTAATCAGGTCTGAGCAGAACATGAAGGCTCCTTTCAGAACACAGATCACGATGAGATCTTGGCCTTCAAAATTTTGCGTGATCGCTTTTCCGAGAGCGTCGATCCGTTGAATGATTTCTTCTTCGGAGATGAGTGTCTCGGGTGTATAAAGTTCCATGTTTCTCCTATGGTCCTCTAGCAGTATGAGTTGTTGAGAATCTCTCCCAAACCACCCGCTCCAGGAACAATATATTGATGCTTGTTTAAACCTATTTCTTCGCTCCAGCGCTTACCAGGGATTTCATTAAGGACATCGGCAGGTGAAAGACCGCGGTCGAGTCGCAAAGTAAAGACCTGAAGATCCGGGCACTCTTGAGTCACTTTCGCGAGGTATTCAGGAGTAATGATGAGATGAAGAGCAATCATCGCCTTCGCTTTCCCAAGCGAGCGGTAATGGTTAACGGCATGAGCGATCGTACTTCCTGTGGCCCCCATCGGGTCGGGAAAAAGAACGAAAGCATTTTCTACATCCCCACCGATTTTTGATCCGGTGACAGTCACACCAGTGACGACATTGTTTTCATTCACTGTCCGTGAAATATAAAAATGATCCTGCCGGACCAAACTTGGATTCAAAAGATAATTCATTTTCCGATAGCAAAGAAGCGAAGGAAGAGTTCCCGCACGCGCGAGATCAACTGAAACGCAAAGCGTTTCAGGATCGACGAAATCACCATCAATCACGCCTTCGGGGTGAGACGCCTTCATCCTCGTATCAAACTGCATTT
>CANETG010000171.1 GCA_947440875.1 Bacteriovoracaceae bacterium | reverse complement strand
GTGCCAGGTTGGGCAGTCGGTGGTGGGCATTCTCTCCACGTCGTTTGCGACCTAACGATTGCGTCTGAAGAACACGCCATTTTCATGCAGTCTGATGCCAACGTCGCCAGCTTTGACGGAGGTTTCGGATCGGCCTATCTCGCCAGACAAGTCGGTCAGAAGCGGGCTCGCGAAGTTTTTTTCCTCGAACAAAAATACTCCGCGCAAGAAGCTTTCCAAATGGGCATGGTCAATAAAGTTGTTCCCCATGCTGAGCTTGAAAAGCAGGGCCTTGAATGGGCCCGAACGATCTGCACGAAATCACCGACCGCAATTCGCATGCTGAAGTTTGGATTTAATTTGATCGATGATGGTCTGGTGGGGCAACAAATTTACGCCGGAGAGGCGACTCGTCTTGCCTACGGAACCGATGAAGCCTCCGAGGGAAGAAAAGCATTCCTTGAGAAACGGAAACCGGACTTCGAAAAATTCCCCTGGATTTACTGATGGCGATCTTAGAAGGTCATTTTTTAGAAAAAGGGGCCTTCCTTAAAAACCCAGCTGATGACACCCTTATCATCGGCGTGGGCGGTCAATTTGAGACCGTAAAAAACTTTACTCCGGAAGCAAGGGAAGTATTTTACCTGAAAGACTTTTACTCAGACTCTTACCTCCGCTACTTTCCTGAAAAAATTTATCACCTCAAGTCCGAAGACATTCCAAACTTCCTGTCGGAGCTCGAAGTCACTCCACCCCGTGTGCAAAGTCTCGGAACCGAGGATCATCTCTACGAAGAAGATTTCCAGGACTTACTGAAAAACTTCTCCGGTAATCTCAGAAAGGTAGTCATGATTTCGCGTGAAAGTTTCACGACCGGTGCGTCTGCGAACGTTCTTTTTCATCTGCTCCGAAAGGCCCTTACGTTCGGTACCGGTATCCCGTATGGACTCTGGGGGAAAGACTTTGGCATTATGGGTTCAACTCCCGAAAAACTTTTCACACTGAAGGCGGGTCTCCTCCAAACTCACGCTCTGGCCGGAACGTCTCAAAAAGGTCACGAAGAGGAACTCCTGCATTCGACGAAAGATCTCCTGGAACATAACCTCGTGGTGCAGGACATATCAGAAAAGCTTAGTCAGTTCTCAGAAAGAATAAACGTGAGCCAAACATACACGACAGAATTTAAAAACATCATTCATCTCAAAACAGATATCTCAGCAGCAGTCAGTGAAGACACCAACATCATGTCACTCGTTTCTGCTCTCTCACCGACAGCAGCACTGGGGGGGTATCCGAAAAAAGAAAGCCTCAATTTTCTTCGGTCAACTCGATACGCAAAAAAATATCCGGAGCGCTCTTTTGGATCGGCGATGGGTTTAGTGACCAACGAAGAATCCCATTTCGTGGTGATGATCCGAAATGTCCAGTGGCGCAAGGATACTTTATACATTGAAAGTGGTGGTGGAGTTGTCCCGGGATCGGAGCTCAAAAAAGAGCTGAATGAAATTTCTTGGAAAAGAAGTGTCGTGAAGGATCATTACCTATGAGCTTCAAGATCAAAGATCTTTCTCGGATTTATTTTTGTACGGGTGCGAGGAATCACGATCTTCTGAAGTTTTTCTCTGACGACAAACTTAAGTTTGAATACGACGAACGCATGGCCAGTTTCCGGGCACTCGGTTTCTCCAAAGGATCCCGCTTTCCGGTTGCCGTCTGTACGACGTCTGGAACTGCTGTTTCAGAATGCGTTTCGGCGATGCTCGAAGCAAAATACAGCGATGTTCCTTTGGTTCTCATTTCAGGTGATCGACCAAAAAAAATGCATGGCTCAGGGGCCCCTCAAACTATTGACCATGAAGCGCTTACCACCTCAGCACGGGGAAGCTACTTTGAAATTCCACTCTCAGAGCTTGAGCATTTTGAAATCGAAGTTCCCGAATTTCCCGTCCACATCAATGTTCTCGTTGATGATACCAATTCACATGATAAGAATGTACTCAAAGGAAGAAATCTTTCTCACTTTGAAAAGTTTTTGACACCGCTTCGAAATCCTTTATTTCTTTTCTCCCATGAAGCCGAATCCATGCGGCCGTTCATCCTCAAATTCGCTGGCACAAATCTTCCCTATTACGCCGAAGTGATGAGCGGCGGGCATGATATCTCAATCATCCGTACGGAAAAAAAACTCATTGAGCTTTTCCGCAAAGGGAAATTCGATGGTGTGATCCGCATTGGCCACACACCCTTATCCAAAGTTTGGCGTCTCCTTGAGCAAAGTCCACTTCCAGTTTTTTCTTTCGATTCGAGGAACCTTCCAGGACTTTCCTTCGGTGAAGTCATGCAGGCCAAATCAAAGGATCTTACTCAAGGCCATGAGTTCTGGACGATCCTTGAAAAGCTCAGCATGCCGTTTGAAGGGGATGAGACCGTTGAAAACTTGGTCAATCTCATAAAAAAATATCCCGACAGCGAAATAGCTGTGATGAAAAAACTGCAGGACTCACTTCCCTACGATGCCCAGATCTATCTCGGAAATTCGCTGATCATTCGGTTTTTTGAACTGACCCAAACAAAGCGCTTTCGCATTCACGGGAATCGTGGAGTCAATGGGATCGACGGCCAACTGGCGACCGCTGTCGG
The DNA here is from genome assembly GCA_947440875.1 of Bacteriovoracaceae bacterium. Classification (GTDB taxonomy): domain Bacteria; phylum Bdellovibrionota; class Bacteriovoracia; order Bacteriovoracales; family Bacteriovoracaceae; genus Peredibacter. The sequence goes on along the minus strand of CANETG010000171.1, from coordinate 3,299 downwards.
AATCGCTGAGACGACACCGGAGACTGTGTACTGCATCCTCGGTGACATCACGACTCGTTATGATCTTTCGGCCCTGGCCGAGCTGCCTCAGAACCTTAAGCTCATCATCGTCAACAACCGCGGTGGAAGAATCTTTGACATGCTTAAGCTCGATCGAAGAATCGTTCTCGAGCATGAAAGTGATTTCAGTCTCATCGTCCCCGCCATGGGACTTAGCTACTCAGGGAAACTCTCCGATCTTAAAACGCATCAGGTGATTGAACTTCGTCCCCTGAAAGATGAAACTGATAAGTTTCTTAGTGAATGGGTATGATTCATTTTTTTCACGGATTCCTGGGCTCTGCGAGAGATTTTGAATTCATGAAAAGTGAACAGGTTCTCCTTCATGATCTTTATCAAGAGATTCCAAAAACAAATCAAAGCGATGTACTCATTGGATACTCCATGGGTGGGCGCCTCGCGATGGAGCTTGCCCTTAAGAACGGATTTAAAAAACTTATTCTGATCAATGCTCATCCAGGCCTAGAAAACGATGCAGAGAAAGAAGCCAGATCGGTGTGGGAAAAAGAAGTGCTCGAGCGCCTCGGGGACCCAGAGGCGTTTCTTGATTGGTGGAACGCTCTTCCCATTTTTAAGTATGATCGGCCGCTCAAAGTCATTCCAAATGGATCGTCTGATCTTTTTCGGAAAATGCTCCTGTCAAAGCAGGAGAATTTTCTTCCTTTTCTTTTAGAAAATAAAGATCGAGTTCACTGGATTCTGGGGGAAAATGATCCTAAGTACAGCGCTCTTGCCGTAAAACTAAGTGCTTTTGATGTCCATTTGGTACCCGGGGGGCATCGCCTTTTTCAGCATCCCGACTTTTTAAAACAAATCATTAACGAGATTCTTGAATGAAAAACTTTATCCTTGCGGCCCGTCCAAAAACACTCCTGGCGGGAGTTCTCCCTCCCTTGGTGAGCTATATTTATTTTCAATCGGTCACAAATACCCACAGAATTCCTTGGGTCATTCTTTGCATCTCGGGCGCTCTATTTATTCAGCTTGCCACTAATTTTTTCAACGACGTGATCGATTTTAAAAAAGGCGCCGATGCCAAGCGCGTGGGACCAACTCGCGTCAGTGCTGCGGGTTTGGTCGACATTAAGACCGTTGAATTCTGGGCGTGGTGCTGTGTCGGGGCGGCAGCGATGATTGGAATACCTATTATCCTTCGCGGAGGATGGCCCTTTATCATCCTGGGCCTTATTTCGCTTTACCTCACCTTCGGCTACACCGGAGGCAAAGTCTCACTTGCCTACCGTGGGTTGGGCGAACTTTTTGTCTTCCTCTTCTTCGGACTTTTCTCAGTTATCGGATCCTACTACATCTACGCACAAAACATCGATCCGCGAGTAGTAACCCTCGCTGCAATCTACGGACTCCTGGCGACGACTTTTATTTGTATCAATAATCTTCGGGATCGGGAAACGGACGCTGAGGTCGGGAAAAAAACTCTTGCCACAAAGATGAGTGCCTCCTCTTATCGCTTACTCACCTTAGTCACAATTTTTCTTCCGTACATTTTCTTGGTGCACTTTCTCAGTTTTAAAATGCTTCCCATTATTTTGTTGGCCCTCATCCCTGGGTGTGTGCTGGCCAGTATCGCCATGAAGAAATCAGGCGCGGATCTCAATCTTGGGCTCAAGTTTTCGGGGATTCATATGATTGTTTTTTCGGTCCTTCTCTCAGGAGTATTCTTAAGTGAATATTAAGTTTAGCCGTTACAGCGTCACCCCAAAAAAACGTCTCAACCGATTGAGCTCGATGGCTTCCAAGGAAGGGGTATTCTTAAGCACTGAGATCAAGGGGAAAACCGTCTACGCTGATTATTTTCCTCACATCCCTTTGGGGGATGAATCCGTGGACCGGTTCCTGGAAGGGTTTAAAGATCAGAAAACTGAATATCAAAAAAAAATCCTGAAGCTTTTAAATGATGATTATCGGTTTCAAGAATTTCCTTCGAAGAAATTTCGAAATCACCAGCTCTGGTCCGGAAGTGAGGAAATCCATTCTCCGATCGTAAAATATAAGATGTTAGAGCTGCACGATGATGTCTTTCACGACGCTTTAAAACAGGGCGTCCGTGTTCGACTTGACGCCAATGCATTATTTACTCCATCCACGGTGCATCTCCTGGTCGACTCCATTAAACCTGAATGGCGAACTCTCATCGATTACGTGGAAGATCCGCTCTCGACGACGGACTGGTCGGACTTTCCTCTGAAAAAGGCCCGGGATTTTATTCTGGGAACTCCGTTTGATCTCTATATTTATAAACCCAACTGTGAGCTCCTTCCCAATTTTCCAAATCTCATCTTTAGTGCGTACCTCGGGCACGCATTAGGAAACTGGCACAGCTACTGCGAGTTCCTCGAAAACGGAAACACTCAGATCATTCAAGGAATCATCGCAGCGGGCTTCTACGAGGAAGTCAATGACTTCTATCTGGGTGATTTTGATTCTGGTTTTTTCCCTGATCTCAGATTGGTGAAAGAAAACTATCTCGCTCTTTCAAAAAGAAAATGGGTGCCACTGTGTTCGATGTAGATTTTAACGAAGAATTTAAAATCATCACCCATCCTTCACTCGGCTTCGCAAAAGTTCGTTTGAGAACTGAACTCTCTGAGCTCGACTTCAAGTCCCACTTCGCGATCTTCTCCTCTGGGACAAACTCTAAGGAGCTCAAAGGCTACATCCTTTCCGAGAAAGCGGTGGAGGCAAACGCCCGTGCAGTCAATGCTTGGTTCGCTCTCACGTCTAAAGACGTCTGGGGACTCTCTCTTCCCGTGTATCACGTGGGTGGGCTTTCCGTTCTCGTAAGAGCAAGACTTCTGGGTAACCGAATCGTTGACCTCCGGAAGTGGAGGCCAGAGCAGTGGTATAAAACGATGTCAGACGAAAGAGTCACGATGACGACCATCGTTCCGACGCAGCTTTTTGATCTAGTTCAAAAAAATCTCACTGCCCCTGCGGCACTTCGCTGTCTCATCGTAGGGGGAGATTTTCTGCCCCAGTCGCTTGAGCAGAAGGCAAGAGATCTCAACTGGCCAGTCATTCGGACTTACGGCATGACTGAAGTCTGTTCGCAACTGGCGTCGGGCAAACATCCTGGCGATAAACTTTCTGTGCTCCCGCTCCATGAAGTCAGAACGAATTCAGAGGGAACTCTCCAAGTGAAATCATCTTCGCTGTTTACGGCGAGTTTTGTCCTCGGGGAAAAGCTCAAACTAGACTTCGCTGATTCTCTTTGTGATGCC
>CANETG010000170.1 GCA_947440875.1 Bacteriovoracaceae bacterium | reverse complement strand
GGTGTTTCGACTCAGTATACGCCTGCTGCGATTTAATTAATTTCGTTTCAAGAGTGACGTTTGGATTCGATAAGTTTCGAAAAGTATTGGTCAAGATGGTTTTTTTGACTTCGTCATTAGCCTGCTCAATCCAGGTTGATAACTATGCTCAGACTTTTGAATATTAAGCCCCTATCCGGGGCTTTTTTTCTTACTTACGATTCCCCTGACTTCTCCAGATTCATCTTCCTCACCGCATTCATGAAGCGAATCACCGGATACAGCTTCTGAACTTTTGAGAAATCAATCTCGATGTAATTCACACCTTCAAGAATGATTACGTCTCCAAACAAACCCACGTTTTTCCCGTCTTCGAGTGCGGATGGATTAATGAAGATGTTCTTCGACTTAAAGTCATCTAGCACGGGATTGAGATTATACATTCTCGTAAACTTCGCCGGAGCATCTTCAGTGCTTCTCAGGTTCGGGATGTCGATCACGTTTCCAGAACCCTTTTCGATGATCTTGGCGATGATCATCTCGCACCTATCGGAAATTTTTATTTTTTTCTCATCAGTGATGTGGCGTTCAGAATTATAGAACATGAATATCTGGCGGACCATCTCAACGTTTCTGAGGAGAATCACGAGCGGAAGCTTGTCTTCGTCATCTTGAATTTCCATGAGTCCCATCTGGACCAGGAGATTGATGATCGTCTCAAGTTTAACTTCCATGATCTGGTACATATCACTGGTGTAAAGAGTGAGGGTGCGCTTATGCACAGACAGCGACTGAGACTTGATCTCGCCGTGGGATTTAAAAACTAAAAAGAGCGTTCCCAGAACGCGCATGACTTCAATCGGCTTCATGAACTCATAGGTTCCGGCCGCTTTGCCGTAGTTCACGGACGCATTGTCTTCGAGTTCTTTGACCCGGAAGTTTGTCTTCCGAAGACGAGTGACAAGTGTGTTGATGATTGTTTTAAACCAAGGATTAAGCGACTGCATGGTCTTACCGAAAGCGGCAAAAGAGACTTCGATAATCTCGACACTCGTTACGGCCGAAGCCGAACATGAGCGCTTTCTTCCTGATCCATCTTCATCGAAATAGGCCATCTCACCGATCACTTCTCCCGTACGAAGAACGGCGAGCTCAATGAAGCCCTTCCCTTTCGGTTTATAGAGACGGATCTGGCCCTTCTGAATGATATAAAGCGAATCCGCGAACTCACCTTCGTTAAAAAGGATCTCCCCTGCTTTGAGAATTCTGATTCCGGATTTCGAAGCCGCCGCTGTCGTCACTATTTAATTCTCTCAATAATCATCGACAGTGCTTCCCCACCACCGATGCAGATGGCGACACATCCGTACTTGGCTTTTTTTCTTCTCATCGCATTCGTGAGAGTCACGAGAATTCTTGCTCCCGATGCACCGATCGGATGACCAATGGCGACCGCGCCCCCGAAGATATTCACTTTCTCATGGGGAATTTCACATTCCTTCATCGCTGCCATCGTGACAGCGGCAAAGGCTTCGTTGATCTCAAAAAGATCAATTTGATTGATCGTGAGGTTCGCTTTCTTGAGCGATTTTTTAATCGCCTCAACTGGTGCAGTCGAAAACCAAGCGGGATCATGAGCGTTTGAAGCGTAAGAAACGATTTTGAATTCCGCTTGAGAAGCGTACTCATCGCCGCCGAGGATGACTGCAGCAGCTCCATCATTGATGGTTGATGCGTTGGCCGCAGTGATTGTTCCCGCTTTATCGAACGCAGGTTTAAGTGTTGCCATTTTTTCAAAGTTCGCTTTCCCTGGACCTTCGTCTTCTGTGATGTCGACCGTTCCCCCTTTGGCGGGAACTTTCACTGGGACGATTTCATCTTGAAACACACCCTCTTTTTGAGACGTCTGCGCGCGCTTAAATGAGGTGATCGCAAATGCGTCCTGCTCTTCGCGAGTCATTTTATACTTTTTTGTACACTCTTCAGCGCACACACCCATGGCGATGTTTTGATACGCATCTGTTAGTCCATCATACGCCATCGAATCTTTCATTTCCGTAGGTCCGTATTTAAAACCCGAGCGAGAATTCATGAGAAGATGGGGGGCCAGAGACATGTTCTCCATACCACCTGCCACAACGAGTTTATTATCACCTGTCATAATGGAACGAGCGGCGAGGATCACCGCTTGAAGACCAGAGCCGCAAACTTTGCCGACGGTCGTGGCCGGAATGGTATTTGAGAGACCCGCGTGGATCATCGCTTGGCGAGCAGGTGCTTGCCCCACACCCGAGGTGATCACGTTACCCATGAAAACTTCATCAATTTTATTTTTATCAACACCGGATTTCGTAATCGCACCCTCAATGGCAGTGGCCCCAAGTTTCACCGCCGGAACCTGAGAAAGAGTTCCCATGAATGAGCCAACAGGTGTCCGAGCGCTTCCAAGAATATAAACGGCCATATTAAGTCCTTTTGAGAATGAAAGATTGTCTTTCAGGCTTAAATATTTTAAACGAATCCCGAGCTAAAATGCACCTAAAACCTTTTTATAAAGCAGGAAGTCATGCTGGCAAGAAAGAGCAAATCGAAGAGTGGAAAAGTGATCCCACAGTCCTGGTCAGAAGGTCTGTCTCGGCTTCTCAACGAGTCGTACAAGACTGAGTGTAAGAAACAAGGCCGCTACTTCGATGTGTACGGGCAGATTTACCAGGAAGAGCTCCTGGTGATTTGCTCTTGGCCCTCCGAAAAAGATCAGTTCACTGCCCCCATAACGGTCTTTTTAACCTGCGAAGCCGAGCAGATGAATTCCGAAAAAAGAGTCAAAGAGACTCAGGAACATTATGTGGACCTGATTGGGCTCTTTTTTGATGAGATCTTTTCCACTGAGGATTGGGATAATTTTGAGCCCGAATGGCAAGAAGTCTCCCATAAAAGTCAGACTTACTGGTACAAGATCACGCGCGAGAATATCAACGCGACTCTCGAGGCCAACAAGCTTTTGGGGGATGATTTTGTGGACGTTGAGGAAAAAGAAGAAGAGTGGGACAACGAAGAATTTGATCAGTAGTTCGACAGAAAAAAAGAAGGCTCCCAATGGAGCCTTCTTTTTTTGTATCATTCGTCTTCGTATCTGAGTGAACTCGAAATCGTCTCGATCCCGATATCGTCCCCATCATCATCGTCATCTACTGCGTTTTCAAATTCGTCTTCTTCGAACTCGAAGTCTGAAGTGATGTTGAGCTGATTGAGAACAGTGTAGAAGTCTTTGTCGTCAGAGAGATCTGAGAGAAGAGCTTCGATGTATTTGGTCGGATACTTCGAGATAAGTTCTTCGATGTATTCCTGGAGTTTTCCTTCCTTCAGGATGTCGCGCTTCTTCTGAACAGTCTTCCAATTCCGGAGGTAGTGAAGACGGCAGTACGACTGAGTCGTACGAATGTTATCGCAGCCCTTCTCAATACATTCATCGTTTTTCGGATCGATGAAGAAATCCATCGTCCCGATGGCTTCCGCAATTTCTTTCCAGTTAAAGTGCTCGCGGAGTTCAGCGATCTCGTCAGCAATTTTGCCTTCGATATCATTCATCACAGCGTTTTTATATTTTTTACTTTTGCCTTCAAAAATATCGATTTGGACGTCATCGTCGTACTTGGACTTTCCGCCCTTCGTTTTATTTTTCTTGGCGTACTCTAGGAACTCATCCTCGTCTTCCCCGTCTTTTGGACCGCGAGTCTCGAGGGGCTCAACGTCTTCGCCAGCGGCGATGCGCTTCTCGCGATCTTTCATGTCTTTTGCACGCTGCTTATCTTCGATCTTTTTTCTTTTCTCGTCTTCTTTGGCCTGAATCTTCGCCTGAATGGCAGCCGCTTTGGCCTTCTCTTTCAGTTCTTTTTCTTTTTCTTTGCCCTTAGATTTCTCTTTGAGTTCTTTTTCTTTTTCTTTGGCGAGGAGTGCTTTTTCACGAGCTTTCTCTTTTTCAAGAAGAGCTTTTTCTTTCGCCTTTTCTTTGGCGAGTTGAGCTTTTTGTTTCGCCGCTGCTGCCATCTCTTTAGCTTTGAGCGCTTTCAATTGTTCTTTGGTCATCGCTTTTACTTTCGCGACGACTTTGGCAACGATGCTTTTGGTCGGTTTTTTTGCAGGTACAGCTTTTTTCGCAGGAGCTTTTTTCGCGGGAGCTTTCTTCGACATCTTAGCTACTTTTTTTGGAGGAGATTTTTTGCCAGCAGGCTTCACTGGTTTTTTCTTCTGCATCTTAGCGGCCGGTTTCTTTTTAGCCATAGATTTCTCCTCAAATAATACTTAAGCGAATTCAGTACTTATACAACAAATTTAATGGACACTCTAGCAAACAGAGTGTCCATTTGTGAAGGGCAAATTAATCTGATTGATCTAATGAATTGCTTTCAGTTCCAGACCGGCAATGACCATGCGTTGAACCTCAGAAGTTCCCTCATAAATCTCAGTGATCTTAGCATCCCGGAACATCCGCTCCACTGGGTATTCTCGGGTGTAACCATTGCCTCCGCAGAGCTGGATCGCTTTGGTGGTCACCCACATTGCCGTTTCACTGGCCATGAGTTTTGCTTGGGCGGATTCTTTGGAGTACGGAAGCCCCGCGTCCTTAAGTGCCGACGCATGATAAATGAGAAGCCTTGAGGCCCCAATTTTTGTGCTCATATCCGCGAGCATAAACTGAATCCCTTGAAGATCAGAAAGAGGTGCTCCGAACTGAACTCTTTGCTTAGTATAACGAATGGCATAATCAAACGCCCCCTGGGCAATTCCCAAAGCTTGAGCGGCAATCCCAATCCGTCCACCGTCCAAAGTCGCCATAGCGACCCGGAACCCTTTTTCAGGCTCTCCCAAAAGAGCGTCTTTCGGCACTTTGACATTATCAAACGCTAGCTGACACGTGGATGAGCCCCGAATGCCGAGCTTATCTTCTTCTTTAATGATGGAATATCCAGGGGTCGACGTTTCGACGATAAAGCACGAAATTCCTTTGTAGTCAGGAGTCTTTTTCGTTTTCGCGAACACGATGCAAATGTTGGCCTCTTTGCCATTGGTAATCCAATTTTTTACACCGTTAATTTCCCAGTGATCACCCTTATCTTCAGCAAAAGTGGTCAGCGATCCCGCATCTGAGCCAGCGTTGGGTTCAGATAAACAAAAGCATCCGATCCATTCGCCGCTCGCCATTTTTGGGAGGTATTTTTTCTTTTGGGCGTCGGTTCCGAAATGAAGAATCGGCCAAATCCCAAGTGACGTGTGAGCAGAAACAAAAACTCCTGAAGAAGCACAGTTTCTCGAAATTTCTTCAACGATGAGTGCGTAAGAAAGATAATCCATCCCCGCTCCGCCGAAATCTTCCGGCACGTAGGAGCCAAGAAAGCCATTCTCGGCGAGTTTTCCAATCTGAGATTTGGGAATTTCTCCCTCGTGATCCACTTTCATGGCGTGCGGAAGAATCTCAGAGTCCGAAAACTTTTTGAGCATGTCGCGAATTTCTTTGTATTTCTCATCGAGCATCATATTTATTTCCCTTTAAAAATAGGCTTACGCTTTTCTAAAAAAGCAGTGGTTCCTTCGATCATCTGGGGCGTTTGAAAAATATTTCCAAATTCCACTCCCTCACTCTCATATCCACGACCAATAGTAGCTTTCGCCCTAGCGATCGCGGTCGAAGAATTACCAAGAGAAAGCTTAAACCATGCCTGGCATCCTTCCATGAGGGCCTGTTTTGTCTCAAAAAGTTCAAGCGCGATTCCCAGAGATTTCGCCTCTAGAGCGGTGACGTTTCTTCCGGAGAAGATGAGTTCTTTGGCGCGTCTTTCGCCCACGATTGTAGCGAGCCTTTGCGTGCCACCGAAACCAGGAATAAGTCCCAGCTTCACTTCGGGAAGACCGAAGACAGCATTATTGGTTGCGAAAATAAAATCACAACTCATCGCCATTTCAAATCCCCCACCCAAAGCAAAACCGTTGACGGCCGCGATC
>CANETG010000169.1 GCA_947440875.1 Bacteriovoracaceae bacterium | reverse complement strand
GAGACAAAGCGTGTTGAGTACTACTATTTCCGCGCTGAGACTTATTACTCTGTTCGCCGCTGGAAAGACGCAGCTCCAAGTTACGTCGAGGCCATCCTCGAGGCGAAAAGAATTAAAGATGATAAGATTGGAAGAAAGTCTTTCGATTCGCTCCTGGCCTTGACAGGATTGGAAGTTCTGCCGAAAGAAGAAAATAAGAAGTTCCTTATCTTCGCTTACTCAGAACACCTTGCCTTCTATCCACGCGATGAAAGAAGTGAGCAGATCTATCCTAAACTCTTCGAAATTTATCATGAAATGCACGATGACCAGAAGGCTTCTCAGGTTCTGGCGGTGTTTCATAAGTACTATCCACAGCACCTCAAAGAGCAGCAGAAATCGATGACTCGTGTTCTGGATTACTTCATCGAGAAAAAAAATACAGTGAAACTCGCACACTGGATCCATGAAATGAAGGCCGGCTTTTTGAGCTTCTCAAAAGAGACCATCGAGAAAGCAGAAATCACTCTTGGTAACATTCTTTTCATGCAGTACCAGGAAATGGCGAAAAAAGGTGACCGTCTCGCTGCCGCTAAAGGTTTTGAATCAATCTATGTCCATAAGCTCTACACTGACAAAGTGAAATACCAGGCGGCATTCTTTTCGGCGATGCTCCAGCTTGAAATGGGTGAGACCGTGAAAAGTTTTCATTGGCTTGACCTGGCCCATGCCCGAATGACTGATGAGCAGTGGACGGAAAGAAGAGTTGAAGAGTTAAAACTCACAGAGCGCATGTATCGTCTCCAAGATTTCGTCACTTCATTTAATATGTCGAAGCTTCATTTGAAAAAGTTCTGCCACCTAAAAGACGATACTCAGTCTCGATTTTTTGAAATCGGTATCATGACTGCTCTCGTCGAAGAAAATACAAAAGTGGCGGAGGGTATGATTCGTAGCTTTAAAAAATGCATCAATAAACCTGAACTGTTAGATACGAGCCTCGCGCAGATCTATCAGTTCATGGAAAAGCAAGGCGACTTCCACGGCCTTCGCCTTTTTGTTCAGAGGCATCCAGTTGAGCCCTTCATGACTCAGTACCGGTACTCTCTCCAAAAATGGTTCTGGGAAAAATCAAATCTCACTTTGAAAGAGAGTATCCTCACTGAGTTTAGAAACCTAAAGCACGTAGAGACTTCCCGCTGGCTCGTCGAAATGAATCTCTTTGAGAAGTCGAAAAAAGACAGAGAAATTCTTGAGTCCTACGTCATCTGGGATAAACCTGTGTTCGATGGAGATGCGTACAACAAGGCGCTCGAGGGATATCTCTTAAAAGTTCAGGCGTTCAAGAATAGCTATCAGTCACTCACAAATTCTTCGCAGGTCGATCTAGCGATTCTTTCGACAAGACATTTCTCGCAGGTTTATCAGATCGTAGGTCTGAAAATTCAGTCCATTCGTCCGAAGGGCATGGATGTGGCCACGACCAAAGCTTTTACGAGTGCCATGAACGGAGTCGGGAAAGAATTTTTGGGAGTCTCGGTACAGTTTGAAAAAAATCTTTTGAAAGCGCTAAAGGATAAAGAAACACTCACTCACGGGTCACGCTCCATCGCCTCCTTTGAAGATGTTGAGAATCCTGTGCATTCCTTCTTCACCGGGGTCACGATGGATAAGGCTAGGGAATGAATATGAAATTGATACAGATTATTCTTGCGTTGATCTTCCTCGCAGCTTGTTCTTCGAGCCGGATTGAGAGAAAAATAGATGAAGTTCAGTGGGACTCGCTCGCTGATGAATCCTATCTCCGGTGGGGAGAAAGTCGCCTCGAGAAGAGTGCTTCTTCCCAGCATCCCGTGATTAATTGTTACAAAGGAAAAGCCAAAGAGACACTCGTTCAGTACAAAAAAGATTATGAAAAACTAGTAGGGACTTCATACTACTGGCTTCACATTGGGAACTGTTATTTTGTCCAGGATGCCTGGTCCAAGGCTGAGTTCTATTACCGCATGTCGCTCGATGAAAGTAAGAATGCCACTATCAAATCAATTGCGCTCAATAACTTGGGTCTCATCTCTTTCAAACACGAACAGTGGGAGAAGGGCAAGGAGTACCTCAAAGAATCGATGAAGACGGCCTCTGCGTTTAAAGCTCCAAGGTATAACATGTCTCAGCTCTATCTTCAGTTCGGATACTTCGACAAGGCCATCCAGCTTCTGACCGAAGGACCTTTCAAAGGCAGCCAAGACATTGATGTGTATTTTTCACTCGCGAACGCCTGGCTCTATAAGGGTGACCTGGAAATGTCGGGGAAATATTTTGCACAGATACCGAAAAACCATTTTCGTCGAGAAGATATCGCTGCGACCTACGCGCTCTATCTCATCCGAAAAAATGATATCAAAGGTGCCTTCGAAATGATGAAGGCCCGTGAACGCAGCGGAGTTCTCGAGATCACTGCCATTTCGCAGAAGATTGAGAAGATGCTCGCCTCACGGATGAAACAGGAGTAGCGCTATGAAAGTCGCAGCACAAATAGCCGGACAAATGAGACTTCGCTGTCTCGACGGAAGGATTCCGGAAGCCTTTGTCCTTGATAGAAAAAAACTCTTAATAGGCTCGGCCGATAATTGCGATATTCAACTCAAGCTCCAAGGGATTTCTTCCTACCACGTCTTCCTCTTCGTCCAAGGGGAAGGGGTCATGGTAAAGGACCTTTTCTCAGAAGCGGGAGTCTTTGTTAACGGAAAAAAAGTTCAGGAATCGTTCGTCGGGACGGGGGATGTGCTCACGATCGGAAATCTTTCTTTCTCTACTGAGTTTTTGGACGATGCTCCACCAGTCTTCAATGTGGACTCAGTTATCGAATCGATGCGAGTAGAGGCGAATACTCACTTCGATATTCCTCATAAAGAAGGTCTCGTCTTCATTGACGGGGAGTACTGCGATATTAAATTTGATGAATCCCAATGGAAGCCATCGACTAAAATTCCAGTGTCTCTCTTCAGTGGTGAATACGTCGATCTTGATCAATCCGTTGAAGCACTTGAGATTGTCCACCAGACAAAAGACCGCCGCCTTGAAGTGATCAGTTATATGAACGGTCTCATGATGGATGTCACCTTCTTGAAGCTTAGTAACGGAGAGTTTTTCCTCGGAGCAGATAAAAATGCCAAGACGATTCAGTTCCATACCCTTGAGCGTTTAAAAATTTTCTCTATCCAAGACGGAAAACTTCGCTTCTATCCAAATGATCAAATCATTCCCTCAGTCGCCTGGGATAAAGTGAACCTGAGTGAGCCGCTCTTCCTCACCCATGGAGCGGAGCAAGTTTCCATTCGTCTCGTTGATCACGGGACCGACTGGCGCGCGATCCCGCTCTTTTATCGTGATCGAGAATTCTTCCTGCGTGCTTCGAAAGTGTTCGCTGGAGTTTTCCTGCCTATGCTGCTTCTTCTCTTCGTGACGATTCCTACTCAGGAAGAGATCAAAGAAAGTGTCCCAGTGATTTACACGATCAAGACACCGGTCCCGAAGCAGTCTCCGGAATCCGAAGTGAAATCGGAAGTGGCGGCGCAAGAAGTGACATCTCAAACAGAGAATTCAGGACATAAAGAAAATGATCAGCAAGTAAAACCAAAAGTTGAGTTTGCCCAGGCCTCTCAAAAACAAAAGGTGGTGGCCAAAGCGACTTCGCCAGCACCTGCGCAGGCGGCACCGGCAGCTCCGGCAGTGAAAGCTTACGAATTTAAGAGTTCAATTGCACTCGGGTCGGTCACTGCTGACGCTCCCAATCTCACCGCGACAGGGACAGCAAGCGGGAAGAGCGGGATGAAGGATGTTTCGTTCAATGCGGGGAGTTCGGATAAAGGTGCACTTGTCGCTGGCGCCGATATCGGGGTCGGTAAATTTAACGGTTCAGATTCTAAGGGCAACGGCTCCGGTTCCTACGGTGCTCGTGGACTTGCTTCCAAGAAGGGATTTGATTCCGCTTATCTCGAACCAAAAACAGTCGTGCTCGGATCTATGGATCCAGAACTTCTGCGGAAAATTCTTCGCGAATACATCCCGCAGTTTCGCCACTGCTATCAGCAAGAACTGATCACCCAGGATGAGAAGGTCAAAGGCGTTATTGATCTAAACTTCACCATCAATGCTGTTGGTAAAGTTTCAAGATTTGATATCAAAGTTAAAGATGCCCAGTTCTCGAAGAAAGGTGTGAACTGCATGGGTAACGTGCTCGGATTGATCGACTTCCCAAAACCCAAAGGTGGAGGTGTAGTTGACGTGAGACAGCCGCTGAACTTCTTGTCAGAAGCTGAAAAGATTTAGCCCCAGCCAAGTTCCCAAAAGGCGAGGGCGAAAATGAAAATGATTAAAACGGAAATCGCGTCGGTCAGAAGGCCAAGAAAGCTGCTCTCAGAGTATGACTCCGGATATTTTTCACTCACAAATTTTTTTGCGTAGATGCTGAAAAAAATCGATCCGAGGAATCCGTAAAGTCCGAGTGTTGCCAGTGCCGCCCACCAAGCATAACGGAACTCCACCTCTTTTTTATCTTCTGAAAGCGCTTCGGTTATTTTGTTCAATTCTCTAGGGGGCGTGTCCATCACTCTTGGGGTCGGGAGTATTCCGACTTGGGAAAGAGGAACTTCTCCACGATTCATTTTCTCTCTTTTCCGAATGTAGGCAGTGTCCGGAATCAGGTGCTTGACTGCAGGTGTTTGGGAGAGTGCCGGCTGAAGCTGAAATGTTCCGCGAATAGAAATCATGTCCCCGACCAGATATTTATTATCTGGGAGTGTTTTATTCCAGGTGATTCCAAAATCTCTGCGATTAAACTGAGAGCTAAATTTGACGAATCGACTCTCAAAGTTCCAGGTGTCTCTTACTGCTTTTGTCATGGTGAATTCAATCTGAAATGGTTTTGCCACTCCTGCGACATTCAGAATACCTTGTGCCCGGTAATTGTCCGAAGCGAGGGGAGTAATCGTTTGACTAAAAAAAGTAATTTTTGGATGTGTCTGCGCCCTCAGAAAATCGTGTGACTTAAGATGCCCGTCACGCTGCCGATTCCCTGAATCGATAGAAGGAGTCATTACGGTGATTGAAATTTCCGAGGGCGAAATACCTTCTTTTGGAAAGAGCACCTCTCCTTGAAACTCTTTAAATCGACCGGTAATTTCAGAAATGTGGAGATAAGGAATCTCAAATAAAATTTCAGAATGATCAGGATTAATTTGCCAGCGGGCCGCATTAGAAAAAGAGGGTAATAAAAAGACGCTAAGAGCGATAAGACGAAAGGTAAATGTCATGCCTCCATTCTAAATCATGGAGGCATGACATCAAGACGTTAAGCAGCGATTTTGTTCTGATAATTTCTGTGTAAATTTTTGAGGATCATTTTCTGCATGTACTTTTCAATCTTCTTGACCATTTCCGGATTGGTTGAGAACCGAAAACTCCCTTTTGTCCCGTCATAACTGCGCCATTCGATTTTTCCCCAGAGGAAGTAGTGGGGGACAGAGACCTCAAAGCCTGAGAGAGATTTAAGCTCCCAATCGCGACTACACTCTTTTTTTGAAAACTGCTTTAACCACGTTTTTTTCGTGAGAGTCATTTTATCATCGTGAATTTCTAGTTGATGACCGGGGCCCTGGATGGTGTAGAAGATCAAGTTTTCCCTCCCTGAGAAGTATGATCTTATCGTGCAAGAATTTGGGAAAGGTGAGCTTAATTTTTTTGTATAATTTTTTATTTATAAACAATTCGTTTAATCGAAGCCTGGGAATCTTAATCGAGTGAATTACTATAAAGCGGCTTGTGAATCGCGTAATTCATGTCCTCTAAATAATCTTTCATCTTTGTTAAATCTAATTTCATCTGCGTCTCAATACTTTCAACTTTTGAAAATGTTGAGCAACCGGTGAGTCACAATCCGAAGGTGGCCAACGGATGAGTATTGAAACTTTTCTCGGCCTATTCATCGTCTTTGGTTATGCCAAAGGGTTTCGTGAGTTCACTTTCGTTTTTTATGTCGTTT
>CANETG010000168.1 GCA_947440875.1 Bacteriovoracaceae bacterium | reverse complement strand
CGGCGCAGTGGATTTTGAGTCCCTCACGAAAGTTTGCAAAGCGCAGATGGAAGCTCGGAATGGTTTACTCATTCTTGGATCGACTGCCGAAGCACTGAACCTTAGTCTCGCGACGAGAAAGAAAATCGTCGAGCATGTTCTTTCTCTTCATCCGACGACACCGATGATGGTGGGAGTCGGAGGAAGTATGCTCGAAGATCAGCTCGATTGGGTCAAGTATCTTGAGACGATGAAAATTGATTCTTATCTTCTGGTGACTCCGCATTACGCCAAACCAGGCCCCAAGGGTCAGTACGAATGGTTTAAAACAATCATGGATGCTGTGACAAAACCAGTGATGCTCTATAACGTTCCAGGAAGATCGGCGGTTGCGATGTCAACCGAGGCGGTTGAAAAACTTCGCACGCACAAAAACTTCTGGGCGATCAAAGAGGCCTCAGGCTCAGTCGAAAAAATGAAAGAGTATCTGAAAGCCTCAGGCAATGGTGCCGTATTTTGCGGAGACGATGCCCTTCTTCCGGACTTCACTGCTGCTGGTGCTTGTGGACTGGTTTCAGTTGCATCCAACTCGTGGCCGAAAGAAACCAATCTCTATGTCGAGCAGTGCTTAAATAAATCATTTGATGCCAAGGAACTTTGGACCAAAGCCGCGAACTCTCTTTTTGTTTGCTCCAATCCAGTTCCCGTCAAGCGTCTCATGTTCGAAGTCGGAACGATCCGCTCACCAAAAATGGCGGCGCCTCTTTCTCATGAAGACATGATTTCCACCGCTCCTGTGATGGAGGCCAATGAGGCCGTTCACCGCTGGTACAACTCTCAGAAAAAGGCTTAATCATGAACTGGCAAGAAACTCTTGATCTCCTTGAAAAAGGTATGGTCCGCTCAGCTTCCAAAATTGACGGGAAGTGGGTGGCCAATACGGAAGTAAAATCAGCGATCCTCGCCGCTTTTAAAGCGGGCGAGCTTCATCAATTCCCGAATGGATTTGTGGATAAGCACAATCTTCCTGCACGCGAATTCACTCCCGCTGATAAAGTGCGTTTGGTCCCAGGTGGATCCAGTGTCCGCCGAGGTGCCTTTGTCGCTCAAGGTGTGATCATCATGCCACCGGCGTATATCAACGTTGGTGCGTATGTGGATTCGGGAACGATGGTTGATTCCCACGCTCTGGTGGGATCGTGCGCTCAGATTGGGAAAAACGTTCACCTTTCTGCGGGGGTGCAGATCGGCGGGGTTCTCGAGCCCGTGGGACAAACTCCCGTGGTGATCGAAGACAATGCGTTCATCGGCGCAGGGGCCGTGATCGTGGAAGGTGTTCAGGTTTCTGAAGGTGCAGTCATCGCTCCGGGTGTTGTTCTTTCAAGATCAATTCCCGTTTATGACTGCGTAAAAGAAAGAGTGCTCGAGATTGGTGAGCCGATTCCCCCGTACGCCGTTGTGGTCACGGGCTCGCGTCCGGTTTCAAAAAATCTTGGCTGGGCACAGACGCAGGGGCTGACTCTTCGTTGTGCGATGATTATTAAATACAAAGATGCCAAAACGTCTGCGGCTTTGGAGCTCGAATCTTGTCTGAGATAATTCAAAAACTCATTGAAGACTTTGATTCGTCTTTCTACTTCTATGATCTTGATGGATTTGAGGCCCATCTCAAATCCATCAAGGCAGAGCTCCATCCCGATATCAAAATCTGGTACGCCACCAAGGCCAACCCCCTTTCAAAAATCCTTTCGATTTTGAATGAGAATGGATTTGGTGCCGATGTCGCGAGCCTGGGTGAACTCCATCAGGCAAAAACCGCGGGAGTCAAAAATCTCATCAGCACGGGACCGGCAAAATCGCCAAAGTATCTCAAGACCCTGATGGAAAATAATGTTTCTACGATCATCATCGAAAGCATTCAGCAACTCCAAGATTTGAATCAGGCGGCTGGCAATTTAGGAAGACGACAAGACGTCCTGATTCGTCTACAGCTTGATTGGTCGAGCTCATCTAAAAGTGTTCTCGGGGGTTCGGGCATTACTCCTTTTGGTTTACATCCACTTGACTGGGAAAAAGAAAACTTCACGCAATATACGCACCTTAATATTATCGGTCTTCACTGCTTTCAGTGGGGAAATATTTTGGATGCTGCTGAACTCAAAAAGATTTGGGATCAAACGATCTCTGAATGTGTGAACTTCGCTCATAAGAAAAATATTAATCTTAAGGTTCTTGATTTGGGTGGTGGGCTCGGAGTTTCCTACAAAGATGACAAGAAGCTCCCCTTCTCTTCTGCTCATGAAATCCTTTTAGAGATGAAAGAGAAGTACTCACTGCAAGAAATTTGGCTTGAGCTCGGACGATTTTCCATCGCCGAGTACGGGCACTATTTCACGAAAGTTATTGATGTGAAAAACGTTCGCGGAAAAAAAATTGTGGTGACGGAAGGGGGAATTAATCATCTCGCGCGTCCGGCACTGGTCAGTGAATCGTTTCCGATTTCGGCGATGAGAACAAGTGTCGATACGACCTACTCAGTTCACGGACCTCTTTGCACAGCACTTGATTATCTCGGGGATCACGAACTACCCCTTGACCTCAAACCCGGTGAATGGCTCCATTTTAAGAAGACCGGTGCATATGGTTTTACCGAATCGATGCCGTATTTTCTTTGTCATGGTTTGTGTGGAGAGGCCTATCTTCATCACGGAAAGGTTGTTGTGGCGCGATCACCTGAGACTTCTGAAAGCTGGATGAAATAGTCGGGGATCATGGCACTTTTCCTGAAAAATGTTATTCTAGCCTAATGAAATACCTCACTCTCCTCGCCTTCTTTGCCTCCTCAGCATCCGCTTACGAGTGCTCCATCCAGACGGAGTTCTACCGCTCGCTTCCGGTCTTTCTCGGCACCACCGGAACGCTAGAAATTTCGACAGAAAACGTGCTGGTTCTCTCGAATCGGGGGACAGGAATTCTCACTGAAAAAAAAGCCAACACTACCCGCTACTATTATCCGGCCCGGAGCTTTGAAGCGCACATTATCCAGACCAAAGAAGAAAACGGCGACGTCATCGTCACAACGGCGCCGAAATACTTTAACTGTAACGTTCGCCAGGCGGTCTTAAGAAAGAATCGAATTGTCTCACTCTCCTACTGCTCCGTAGACGGTTGCCGTCACCTTACTCCCGAGGTTTGTGGGGTCATTCAAGATCAATTCTCGGAAGACAGAATCCGCTCGGGAAAAAATCCACTGGCACTCACCTTTGAAGTCGAATCACGAATCAAAGCGATGACCAAAGAACTGCATCAAGAAAACTCTCCCCTCATCAGGAATACTAAAATCCTTGCAGAAAATTCACAGCGTGTTCTTGGTGTGAGTATGACGGAGTTTGAAACGGAAGAGGGAACGACGGCGACGTTTGGACTTCTAAAGATCGGGGGCATGCTTGCCTCTGAAGCCGAGTACTGTCAGCGCCTCGTTCGGAATGGACTCTTTTGGAAAGAAGACCAGAGGCCGTCGAAATTTTTGAAAACCAAAGAGTAAAAAAAAAGGCGCCCTAAGGCGCCCTTCAAAAAATGGGACGCACGACATGCGTC
This sequence comes from Bacteriovoracaceae bacterium, assembly GCA_947440875.1. Classification (GTDB taxonomy): domain Bacteria; phylum Bdellovibrionota; class Bacteriovoracia; order Bacteriovoracales; family Bacteriovoracaceae; genus Peredibacter. Next base: position 2,476 of record CANETG010000168.1, on the reverse strand, counting down.
CCATTCAAATTGCCTATTCAGTAACAGAAAGAGTGTACTTCCAAGAATCAAGTCTTCCACCCATGCAAGAAGAGCGCTTCGAAACGACTTTCACTCCTGGGAAGAGTTTAAGAGCAGCATCGAGGAATTCAACGTTGAGTGAGCAAGAATCGCGGCCTGTGAGAACAACTTGTCTTGAAGTGCCATTCACACCAGGAAGAGCGACTTCGAAGTTGGCACGAACAAAAGCAGGTGACGTCCAACCCATTTGGATTCCCCCAGAGCAAGAAACGCGAACGTTCTGAGCTCCGAGATCTTCGAGGTGAGATTCAACGATCGATTCCACAGAATCACAGTTGTAGTAAGTCGTTGTTTCGCCGTTGTTAGTTCTTGGGCTGAAGCTCATTTTTCTAGAAACGTACTCAGAAGCAAATGCAGACGAGACGATAAAAAGTGCAGCAATCACAGTCATGAATTTCATTAAATCCTCCTAGGAATTTAGATACCTTACTATTTACCTCGAGAGATTGAGAAATGCCAAGACTTAAGGCTTCGCCACTACGTAATGAACTGAGAATTTTAGGCATAAAAAAAGGGACCCTGCACGGTCCCTTCTTTTGGCTTCTTTTAAGACAGAAGTCCTTCTCTGCTTTAGCTATCATCCTTGATTTCTTAATTGTCGCTTAGATAAATCTTAAGGTTTGAATCACCAAAAGAGAAACGCGGAATGTCTTACAAATGCTTGCTGTGCGGAGGTCTAAACCCTGAGGATGTGATAAATTCTTACACTGGCCTTCAAGTGGTGGCCAATAAAGCAATAAGCGGCCCTCGCCCAGAAGACGAAATCCAATTTCGGCAAAGTAAGAACCACGACCCAAACATGCATTTTACTCTTTTTCGGCGGCAGAAATGAAAGAATGATCAGAAACAGACGGAGCTGGAGTAAAATACACCTATCATTTCAAGGAGTGAAAACATGAAGGTTTTAACCGTCCTCGCCTCAGGATTACTATTGTTATCAGCGTGCACCAGCCCAGTTCCTCAGAAAGTTGCTTCTGAATCGAACCAAGAAAGAGATCCCTCATCGATAAGAAACGTGAGAAATTTCTGGGAATCAAGTTCTCTTTCGATCACTCTGGGAAGTGGAACAAAAATCGATCAAAACTATCCTGTAAAATTTGAACACTTCACTGCTTACGAAGAAGATAAACCAGTCACGCGCATGGTCCCCGTGGTTGAAATTCTTTGGGAAGTTGTCAGACGCCCAGTTCTCGTTTGTCGCTCGGAAGAAGGAAGAGGAAGTAGCCCACTCTGGGACGCGTTCTATTCTGCTCGCGGATCAGAAAAAGGAAAGTTTCTCGCAAAAGCGATTCAGGGTGTGGGTCCAGTGTCGGCCAGTTCTCTCGTTGAGGCCAACTACTTTGATTCTAAACCAAGAAGCTGGGATGATTTTCGCGACGAAGTTGAGCGCGCGGCAAAAGCTGAAGTCATTACGAAAAATGTTCGTCATCAAATTCTCTATCAGTACCGCCAAGAGAATATGACGAACCTAGGCTACCAGACTCACATTAGTAATGCCTGTACGTATGAAACGGAAAGCTACCTCGCTCCGAGAGAAGTCGTTGTGAATAGACCAAGAACCACCATCGAAACGCAGACGATTCGGAAACTCATCAACACGGAACGCGCAAACTACCGGGTGAAAGTTTCTGGTCAGCGCCTTCAGAGTTTTGAAACCGAAGTCATTGTTCTGAACTTTGATAAAGAATCAGGTCAGGTTGGACTCTCTTCAACTGCCTACAATAATTTTTCGCTCTCTTTGAACAGTAACGTGATCACAGTCACGGGCACTGGAAGAAAAAATATCAAGCTCCCTTCGGCGGTGCTCCCTCGTGGCGGAACACTCGTGAAAGGAAACGGAAAGGCGCGCTTTTCGGCCCCCATTAATCCGACGTTCATTCCAAAAACAACTGCCGATGGTTATCTCTTAGGAAGTATTCGCATCACTTCTTGCCGGATCGGAACGTTCGGAGGTTGCTCCCTTCGAAATCGTGACGAGCGCACTGAACCCGTCGTAGTGAAGACCCTTGTCCCCGCACAGGTTGTCATGACCCACGAATTCGAAATCCAATCCGGAAGACGGTACTGGGTGAATCACTGGGTAAACGCTGCCAGTAGCCCTTGGTACATCAACAACGTTGTCCGTTCTTCAAGTCAGCCAGAAATTTAGGTCACATCATCCAGCAGGGCGCCGTCGTGGCGACCTGCTGGATTTCTATCACCAATTAAATTGAAAATTGAAAGATGAAAAAACCACGATCCGAAGACCGTGGTTGAATTGGGAGGAATCAGGAATTTTTCGCGAGCACTTCGGCGCGGAGATCTTTGCGCAGAATCTTACCAACGTTTGTTTTCGGAAGCTCTTTTCTAAACTCAATGGACTTGGGGATTTTGTAGCTCGTGAGATTCTCACGACAAAACTTCATGAGCTCATCTT
>CANETG010000167.1 GCA_947440875.1 Bacteriovoracaceae bacterium | reverse complement strand
TTATCCAGAGCAGAGGGTAAGCGGAAACCAAAATCGACGAGTGTCATCTTACGGGCACGGTCACCTTTAAACATTCCTCCGACCTGTGGAATACTTACGTGGGACTCATCTGCGATGAGTAGAAAATCCTTCTTGAAATAATCAATCAGAGTATAAGGGGGATCCCCCGGCTTGTTACCAGTCAAATGCCGTGAATAGTTTTCAATCCCCGGGCAGAAGCCCATTTCTTCCATCATTTCTAAATCAAGAAGAGTCCGCTGTTGAATGCGCTGAACTTCAATAAGTTTGTGCTGCGACTGGAGCTCTGCCAGCCTTTCGCGTAGTTCAACCTTAATCGTCTCAATAGCAAGCTTCATCCGATCTTTACCCACGACGTAGTGAGACTTTGGATAGATATCTACGCGGTTGAGGGCCTGAAGCACTTTTCCGCGAAGTGGATCGACAATAAATAGCCCGTCGATCACATCGTCGAAGAACTCAATCCTCACAATTTGCGAGTCCTCATACGCAGGGAAGACTTCAACGATGTCACCCCGAACACGAAAAGTTCCTCGATGGAAATCCATATCGTTTCTCTGGTATTGAATATCTACAAGCCGGCGAAGAAGCGCATCTCTGTCCATCTTATCTTGAACGAAAAGCATGATTCTTTGATCAAAATATTCGTCCGGAGCACCGATCCCGTAAATGCAGGACACGGATGCAACGACGATCACATCATCACGTGAGAACAATGAACGAGTGGTGGAATGGCGGAGCTTCTCTATCTCTTCATTGATGGCAGAATCTTTTTCAATGTATGTGTCCGAACCTGGAACATAAGCTTCGGGCTGATAATAGTCGTAGTAGGAAACAAAATATTCCACGGCATTGTGTGGAAAAAATTCCTTCATCTCGGCGAAGAGTTGAGCCGCGAGAGTTTTATTGGGAGCGAGAATGAGTGTTTTTTTTCCTAAGTTTTGGATGACGTTCGCCATCGCAAAAGTTTTGCCCGACCCAGTGACCCCTAGAAGAGTTTGAAACTGTTTTCCCGATTCAAAACCGTCAGTAATTTGTCGTATCGCCTCGGGTTGGTCACCCATAGGAGAAAATTGAGATTCGAGAAGGAATTTTGCTTTCATGAGGCTCTTTCCAATTGCCAAAGACTCGGCAATTTTAATAGATTAATTTAAAACCAAGCAGGGATTCTTATGGGTATGGTGCTTCTTCGCATCAAGTCATTTTTCCAGATCAACAAGTTCAGAAACTATCCTATTACATTCACCTCAACTCTTCAAAAATTCCGTCACTCTCAGGAGGATAATGATCAAGCATTTCCTATCACTCTCTAGTCTCACGCCCTCTGAAATAACTGCACTCCTCGATAGGTCCCATTTCTTTTCTCAGAATTATCGAAATCCCGACAAAGTTCATCATCTCCTTCGCCATAAAATTATTGCCAACGTCTTCTACGAACCTAGTACCCGCACCAGATGCTCGTTTGAAGTTGCGGCCAAAAGGTTGGGGACTGAGGTGGTCAATTTTGTCCCTGAGAATTCGAGCGTAAGAAAAGGTGAAACGGTCTACGATACATTGAAGGCACTTGAAAGTCTTGGAGTCGATGGGATTGTTTTCCGGCACTCTGATGATCACGTATTTGATCAGTTAAAAAATAGAATCAAACTCCCCTTACTCAATGCAGGAGCGGGAAAATACGAACATCCTTCTCAGGGTCTGCTTGATCTATTCACGCTCAAAGAGGAGTTTAAAAGACTCGAAGGTCTTAAGATCGCCATTTGCGGAGATGTGAAACACTCACGTGTTGCTGGATCTCTCATGGTCGCTGCTGAAAAATTCGGCATGGAGATTTATCTCTCTGGGCCGCCTTCTCTCGTACCCAAGTCACAGAAGCTTTTTGTCACGGAAATCCCCTTTGACGATGCCCTCCCCAAAGTGGATGCTGTGATGATGCTCAGAATTCAGCTCGAACGTCATGAGAGTCTGGACCTTAACCAGGAAAGTTACCACCGCGACTTTGGCATGACACCAGAGAGACTCGGGAAGATGAAAAAGGAAGCCATCATTCTTCACCCGGGTCCTTTTAATCGAGGCATCGAGATTTCGGACGAACTCGTCGAGCATCCGCAGTCTCGCATCTTCAAACAAATGGAAAATGGAGTCTACGCGAGGATGGCAATTCTCGAGTGGGCAATGGGACAAGGGAACTAATGAAAACGATCAAACTCATTCTCGAAACAGGCGAAGAATTTATCGGCGAATCGATTGGATATGAAATCGAAAATGCCTACTCGATGGGAGAGCTCGTTTTTAATACCAGTATGACTGGTTACCAAGAAATTTTATCCGACCCCTCATATTGCGATCAAATGGTCGTGATGACTTTTCCGATGATCGGAAATTACGGTGTGAACAAAGATGACTTTGAATCTCTTACGCCTGCCTTGAAAGGACTCGTCGTGCACGAATGTCCGACGGAAGGCTCTAACTGGCGGAACGAATATTCTCTGCGCGAACTTCTCACTCGGTTCAAAATTCCTGGCATCGCAGGGTTGGACACTCGGGAAATCACGAAGAAAATTCGTGAGGGCGGGGTGATGAAGTCACTCCTCGTGCCTGTGAATTATCCTCGAGAAGCGGCCATGGCAATCTTATCGAAAAGCATGGGTACTGATCAAATCGCGCGGGTCTCAACGAAAAGTCCTATTCATTTTCCTGGCGTAGGAAAAAGAATTATTCTGATGGATTTTGGGTATAAGAAAAACATTCTCCGTTCACTAACAAAACGCGACTGCGACGTCGTGATAGTTCCTTGGAACGCGAGCCTTGAGCTCATCGAATCCTATCGACCTCATGGAATTCTTCTCTCAAATGGCCCAGGAAATCCGAAAGATATTCCGGAAGTTCTTCCCGTCATCCGTGATCTACAAAAAAAGTATCCCATGTTTTCAATTTGCATGGGACACCAACTTTTCGCTCTTGCGAACGGGGCCGATACTGAGAAACTGAAGTTTGGTCATCGCGGAGGAAATCATCCTGTCAAAGATCTCCGCCTAGGAAAAGTTTTCATGAGTTCGCAAAACCATGGGTACGCTGTCACAAATGATTCAGTTCACAACTCGCAGCTGGAAATTACCCAAATCAACGTCAATGATAAAACGGTCGAAGGTCTCAAGCACAAAACCCACGCAGCTTTTTCGGTGCAATATCACCCCGAAGCTTGTCCAGGACCAGAGGATACGGGTTGGCTCTTTGATGATTTTCTTGCTGGAATAAGGAACTAATATGCCAATAAATCGCGAGCTAAAAAAAGTCATGGTCATTGGTTCGGGCCCGATCGTCATCGGTCAAGCAGCAGAGTTTGATTACTCGGGGACGCAAGCCGTAAAGTCTCTGATCGAAGAGGGCGTGGAAGTCGTTCTCGTAAACTCAAACCCCGCGACGATCATGACGGACAAAGAAACTGCACATAAAGTTTATATTGAACCACTAACAGTTGAGTTTCTTCTTAAAATAATTCATAAAGAAAAGCCCGATGGACTTCTTCCCACTCTGGGCGGGCAAACCGCACTTAACCTCGCCGTTAAGCTTGAAGAAGAAGGACATCTGAAACGTCTTGGAGTGAAGCTTCTTGGTTGCAACGTCGAGACGATTCAGAATGCAGAAGACCGTAAACTCTTCAAAGAGCTTATGATTGAAATCGGGGAACCTGTTCCCGAAAGTAAAATCATTACGAATATCGAAGAGGCGATGGAGTTCACCGATCGCATCGGTTACCCTGTGATTATCAGACCCGCATTTACACTGGGTGGAACAGGTGGAGGAATTGCGATTAATGAAGAAGAGCTCATTACGACGGTGAACTCAGGAGTTTCGGCATCGCCGATCGGACAATGTCTTCTTGAAAGATCGATCGCAGGATTCAAGGAAATAGAATACGAAGTCATCCGTGATTCAAACGATAACTGTATCATCGTCTGCAACATGGAAAATATTGATCCCGTTGGAGTTCACACAGGGGACTCAATTGTCGTTGCACCTTCGCAAACTCTGTCTGATAAAGAGTATCAAATGCTGAGATCCTCAGCACTCAAGATCATTCGGTCACTCAAGATTGAGGGAGGATGTAATGTTCAATACGCCCTCGATGCGCATTCATTTCAGTACTATGTCATTGAAGTCAATCCTCGTGTCTCTCGGTCATCAGCACTTGCCTCAAAAGCGACCGGTTATCCCATTGCAAAGATTGCTGCAAAAATCGCATTGGGTCTTACTCTTGACGAAATTATTAATCCGATTACAAAAAAGACCTTTGCCTGTTTTGAACCGGCATTAGACTACGTTGTTTCAAAAATTCCTCGTTGGCCGTTTGATAAATTTATCAACGCGAATCGTCGACTTGGTACTCAGATGAAAGCAACTGGTGAAGTGATGGCGTTGGGGCGAACGATCGAAGAATCACTAATGAAAGCGATTCGTTCTCTGGAAGTTGGGCTGTACCATATCGAGCTTCCCTCTCTGCAGGGAAAAACTCGCGAAGAAATGATTGCTAAAATTCTTAAGCAAGATGACGAAAGACTCTTCGCCATCGCAGAGGCGATGAGAATCGGTGTCACAGAAAAAGAAATTAATCAGCTAACGGCAATTGATTTCTTTTTCCTGGCTAAAATTCGAAACATTATTCAGATGGAAAAACTCGTCGCCCAGAATGGTCAGAATCCAGAAACTATTTTAGCCGCGAAGAAATTAGGTTTTTCTGACAAGTATCTTTCACGCGTGCTTAAGATCAATGAAAAAGATTTCTATGATTGGAGAAAGAAAAACGGAATCACTCCAGTCTACAAGATGGTTGATACGTGTGCCGGCGAATTTGAATCGACAACTCCGTACTACTACTCAACTTACGGAAAGCAAGATGAGGTGCTTGAATCATCGAAGAAAAAAGTAGTCGTCCTTGGTTCTGGACCAATTCGAATCGGTCAAGGAATTGAGTTCGACTACGCGACGGTTCACGCCATCGATGCCATTCGCTCAATGGGTCTCGAAGCAATTGTGATCAATAATAATCCTGAAACTGTTTCAACAGACTTTAATATTTCTGACAGATTGTATTTTGAGCCGCTTACTGTTGAAGATGTCTTTCATGTCATTGAAAGAGAAAAACCGTTGGGAGTTATCGTTCAGTTTGGTGGGCAAACTGCAATCAATCTTGCGGAGGGCCTGGCTGAACGCGGAGTGAAAATTCTTGGGACTTCGGTTGACGACATTGATCGCGCCGAGGACCGTCGTCGATTTGAAGAACTTATGACGAGTCTTAAAATTGCTCAACCACTCGGATGCTCTGTCGTCTCGATTAATGAAGCCGTAGAAAAATCCGCTCGTCTCGGTTTTCCGGTGATGGTCCGTCCATCGTATGTCCTGGGTGGTCGTGCGATGGAGATTGTTTATAATGAAACGGAGCTCATGGATTACATGAGACGTGCTGTCCAAGTGAATCCGCAGCACCCAGTTCTCATCGATCGCTATATGATCGGAAGAGAAATGGAAGTAGATGCCATCTCCGATGGTGAAACTGTTTTCATTCCGGGGATAATGGAACACATCGAAAAAGCTGGTGTTCACTCAGGGGACTCCATCGCAGTTTATCCTCCTCAGTCTGTATCAAAAGAAATCCTCGACAAGCTCGTTGAGGTCACCTTATCGATTACGCGCTCACTCAGCATCAAAGGATTGATCAATCTTCAATTTGTCATTTACCGCGGTGAAGTTTTTGTCATCGAAGTCAATCCTCGTTCTTCAAGAACGGTCCCATTCCTTTCGAAAGTGACCGGTGTTCCGATGGCAAAGATTGCAACGAAAGCAATCATGGGCGAGTCCCTTCTTTCACAAGGGTATTTCCACGGCGCTCTTGAACCTAAAGATCACGTCGCAGTAAAAGTCCCCGTGTTCTCTTTTGCCAAGCTCTCCGAAGTGGAAATCGCTCTCGGACCCGAGATGAAATCCACTGGGGAAGTCATGGGCAAAGACAAAGTCTTTGAGAAGGCACTCCACAAAGCCTT
>CANETG010000166.1 GCA_947440875.1 Bacteriovoracaceae bacterium | reverse complement strand
GGCAAACTTTCTGACGGTTCCCTTAAAGGACAAGATTTCAGAAACAATTATAGTTGGTCTGCTTGTTGCTCTGGGCATTATTAGCATTCTAAGTGTCTGGAGATCCCCAGACTTAAAATCAGAGAGACGAAAAACTCCGAGTATTTTTTTCGTTCTTTTGGCAGGATTGCTTCTCGGATTTGTTACGACTCTCACAGGCCTTGGTGGTGGAGTGCTTCTCATCCCCCTACTCTTTACTTTATTCGGATTGAATTACGAAGAAGCTCTACCTACAAGTCTCGCCACTATTTTCCTAATCTCATTAAGTGCTCTGATACTCCAAAGGGACAGGGTGCTTGAACTCATCACTTTCTCTGAAATAGTTTATGTCGCTATCGGAGCAATCATTTCCTTTGTGTTTCTCAAAAATATCTTAAGTTTAGTTTCCCGCGAGAAAATACTTATAATACGAAAGTATGTCTTTATTTTGGCGACAATCATCTCTTTATCGATAGTCATTTTAAAAACGCTCTGAAGGATATTTTATGGATATGAAAAAGATGCAAAAAAAATGCGGGGAAGTATCTTCTCTTCTGAAACACTTTTCGCATCCTCAAAGATTATTCATTCTGTGTTATCTTTCAAACGGAGAGAAACAAGTCACAGAAATACATGAAGCCGCTGGTCTTTCGCAAAGTCAAACATCTCAGTTTTTAAAAAGAATGCAGGCCGAAGGACTCCTGGGACAAAGACGAGAAAAAAATTTCTCTTACTATTTTATTAAAAATCCAGATGTTTCCAAATTACTTAAATCCATGCAGAGAATTTTTTGCTGATCATGAAATATTTTACGACATAAGGCAGAATGGTAAGGCAACTAAAGCTCAGGATTTTCACTGCGCCGACTCTTTTTCAGATTGATGGGAATCAGGAGAGCAGAACATTTTCAGTGAAACTCGTTTCCGTCGTATTTTCCATGAAGTCTTCCTAAACACTGAATTAATGAACTAAATCTTTGAGATTGACCCCGACAAAATACGCCAGACTAGCAGCACCCGAGCCGATGATAAATGTCTTACATCCTGAGACCCAAGCGGATTCCAAAGACCACTTACTCTTCAGTGCTCCGAGTGAGAAAAAAGAAAATCCCGTTAAGACTACCGAGATGAAAAAATCATGCTGAAGTCCAACAGCGTAGGGGATCAATGGTACCAGCCCAAAGATTAAAAATGCCATGAATGTTACACCGCCAGCTTTTAAAGGAGATTTCTCATGAATCGGTAGACCATACTCCTCAGAAAGCATAAGTCGAATCCACTCGTCTCGATTTTGGGTCACTTTCAATACCGACTCATTCAATAGGTCTCCTTCAAAACCTTTTGCCTTGAAAATCTGTCTTATCTCTTCAACCTCTCCTGCTGGATTCAATTTAATCTGCTCATCTTCATAATTTTTAAGTAGTATTCGTTCTTCTTGTTCAGCTTTAGTTCCGAGGTAGTTCCCGGCAGCCATTGAAAACCCATCTGAAAGAACATTTGAAAAACCTAAGATGAGGATAACAGCGTCAGACAATTCAGCACCACTTACTCCAGCAACAATTGAAAAAGTTGTCACAGAACCATCAATCGCTCCATAAACGAGATCACGAATGAAACGACTCTTATCGCGAACACTTAAACGCTCTGAGATTGCCTCCGGGCTATGATCATGCCACAAATGAGATGGCCAGTTTCGAATCATAAATTTAAACTTTTATCTGAACTCTCTTTTTCTACCTCCCAAATTCTATCCATACTTGAAAGAACCGAGTCATGAGAAAGAGAGATAGAGTCAATTCCCATTTTCACAAGAAGCCTTGCGATCTCGGGATAATCACTTGGTGCCTGGCCGCAAATTCCAATATACTTCTTCATCTTTTTCGCTTTTTGAATGGCGATACTAAACATTTCAAGGACTGCTTGATTACGTTCATCGAAAAGATCGCTGAGAAGGTCTGAGTCTCGGTCCACTCCCAAAGTCATTTGTGTCAGATCATTTGAACCTATGGAAAACCCGTCAAAGATTCTCGCAAAAGATTCGAAATCCATGACATTAGAAGGAAGCTCACACATAACATAAATTTGTAGGCCATCACTACTCTGGACAAGACCATTCTTTGCCATTTCCTGGATGACCATTGAGCCTTCTTTAGCAGTCCTGCAAAATGGAATCATGACCTTGATGTTTGTGAGACCAATTTTTTCCCGGACAAACTTAATGGCACGACACTCTAGAGCGAACCCTTCTCTATACTGAGGACTGTAGTATCGACATGCTCCCCGGAATCCAATCATTGGATTTTCTTCCGTAGGCTCAAAATTCTTCCCACCAATCAGGTGAGCATATTCGTTGGTTTTAAAATCAGACATCCTCACTATGACGGGACGAGGCCAGAATGCACCTGCTATCATGCTCATTCCTTCCGCCAGCTTTTCCACAAAATAGGATGTGGGATCATTTTCAAAACCCTTGATAAGGTTTTTTATTTTGATGCTTTCTTCGTTTGAAACTTTTGCCGGATGGATGAGCGCCATGGGATGGATTTGTACGTGCTCAGCAATGATAAACTCCAGTCTCGCAAGTCCCACACCATCAACCGGTAACATTGCCGATTTGAAGGCCATATCAGGATTTCCTACATTGACTAAAATCTGCGTTTTGAGATTGTAGGATTTTTTCCAGGATAGGCTCTCCGTTTTGAAGGCAAGCTTACCTTCAAAAACAAGTCCTTCCTCACCTTCAGCGCAGCTGACAGTGACTTCCCTCCCGTTGGAAAGGACTGAAGTCGCTATGCCTGATCCTACGATGCAGGGAACTCCTATTTCCCGACTAACGATGGCAGCGTGACACGTCCGGCCTCCACGATTTGTAATCACTGCTGAAGCTTTTTTCATCACGGGTTCCCAATCAGGATCTGTCATATCAGAGACCAGAATCTCTCCCTCCACAAAGCTCGAGAGTTGTCTCACATCAGTTATAATTCGCGTCTTACCGCTACCGATTTTTGTACCGACTGCTTTACCTTTCAAAATAATTTTTGATTTTTCTGTGAGAGACATGACCTGATCATCGTAAATATCGACGAGCGAGTGGACCGTTTCAGGTCTTGCTTGAAGAATGTAAAGAGCTCCTGTTTCACCGTCCTTGGCCCACTCGATATCCATAGGAGTTTCATGATGGTTAAGCTCAGAATAGTAGGCCTCGATCTGAAGCGCCCACTGTGAAAGTATTAAGATATCTTCGTTGGTGATCGAATAATTTTCTCGCTCTGCTTTTGATACCTCTATGTTCTTAGTCCTTTGGCTACCATGATGGGAGTAAGTCATTCGCATTTGCTTTAGACCCATTTTTTTTCTTATGATGGGATAGTCAGATTTTCCCACTAAGTCTTTGAGTACTAAAAACTCATCGGGGTCAACTCTTCCTCCAACGATGTTCTCACCTAACCCATATGAACTCGTAACGAGCACAACATTTCTTGCTCCGGTTTCTGTATCAAGCGTAAAAATGACACCCGAAGAGGCCAAATCAGACCGAACCATTTGCTGGATTCCGATAGAGAGACTGACCTTCCTGTGATCAAAACCATTGTTTACCCGGTAAGAAATCGCTCGGTCGGTAAATAATGATGCAAAACAATTTATGCATGCATGGAAAAGGCTGGCTTCACCTTGTACATTGAGAAAAGTTTCCTGCTGACCAGCAAAAGATGCTCCGGGGAGATCTTCTGCCGTGGCAGAGGATCTCACTGCTACGTCGACATTTTCTCTTCCAAGGAAATGACCTAAACTAGCATAAGCATTCCGAAGGTCTGTTTTGAGATCAAGAGGTAAATCCTGAGACCGAATGAGTTCTCGGATATCTTGCCCTTTCTGAGAAAGCTCAGAGATATTATTAATATCTAACTCTGAGAGCATGTCGTAGATTTTATCAGCAATATTTTTCTCTTTCAGGAAAGAAGTAAAAGCGTCCGCGGTAACGATGAATCCATCCGGGATGTGGACGCCCAGCGGTTTTAGCGATTGGTACATTTCTCCAAGAGAAGCATTCTTACCCCCCACTAAAGAGATGTCTCTAATGCCAACTTCGCTGTACTTTTTGATGTATTTATTTTCTAACATGGCACACCTTCTGTGAAAATTCGGAATCTCATATTTTAAGGTCCCATGAGATTTCTTTTTCGGGCATGACTTGCATCAGACTTAACCTTAGGCCTAGCAAAATTTCAATAGAGATGACCAGGATCAGTTTCGGAAGAAACGATTTGTAGGAAGATCTATTCATGCACAAGGGAGGCATTATGTTTAAATCACTCACTACAAAAAGCTCAAATCCACTAGGATCATGGCAGAAAGAAATGAATCGCCTGTTCGAAGATTTCAATAAGGATCTAGAACTTAGTAGATCCGACTTCCAAGGGTTTGAACCTAAAGTTGAAGTCAAAGAAAATGACAAAGAGTACATCGTGAAAGCTGAAATACCTGGGATTCCGAATGAAGATTTGCATGTCACTTTGAGAGACAATTGTTTAATTCTTGAAGGTGAAAAGAAAAGTGAAGAAGAGAAGGAAGAGAAAGATTTCTATCGGTCCGAATTTAGCTATGGAAGTTTCTACAGAGCAATCCCGCTAGAACAAGAAGTAGATGCTAATAAAGTAAACGCAACTTACAAACATGGTATTCTCAAAGTTCATATTTCCAAATCAGGTCAAGGGAAACACGGCGAGAAGATTATTCCTATTCCTCTTTCATAGTTTCACGAGGAGACCGGGTGATGCCGGTCTCCTTTGCAAAAACATGGCACTAAGTCATTAGTCCATTGATCATTTTTTTGAAGACCGTGAATTGAGATCTGAGGAATTAACGCAAAAGCATTCTAAATATAAACTTAAATTTATTCTTATAAGACGGAGCGAGGATTTTCAAACTGCCTTGAAAGGATCACCATGAAATGAACGAAGGTCATATTTTATGATGAATAACGAGTGCCTATTATGTTTATCTCTGAATGAGTGCCCTGAGCATTTCGGTAGTTCTTCCTCACGAGATATTCATTCATTCCGAAAGGGCCACATTATTTACCGACAAGATAACCCGAACAATCATGTCTATTACATCCTCCAGGGGATCATTAAAATCTACACAATATGTGAAAGTGGAAAACAAATTATTCACAAACTTTTACCGGCAGGCGAGCTTTTGGGGATATCTTCATTGAACGATGCTAAATATGCCTCTTATTCTGCCGAAGTATTAGTAGATGCAAAAGTTTACATTCTGGAAAAAAGTACTGTCCTTGATCTGTTTGTGAGTAGACCAGTATTTGCCCAAAGGGTCCTAAAGCAAATAATCAAGGCAAAGGAAGATGCATATTTGAGGCAATACCAATTAATTAATTTAAACGTTCGTCAGAGAATGGCGAGATGTCTCCTTGACCTAAGTAAAATTTTTGGTGAGATCACAAATAAAGGGCTTAAAATTAAGCTACCCCTATCCCGCGAAGAGCTCGCATCAATTGTTGGGATCGCTCCCGAAACCGCAATCAGACTCGTGAGTGATTTTAAGAATAATAGACTTATTAATGAAGAGAATCATGAAATCATTATCATTGATGATCAAGCACTGGAAAGTGAGTATCAAAAAAAGACCTAACCGCTACTACACATAAAAGAGGTTCAAATGAAGCACAAGAAAAGACTCGCAGTAAAAATTGCCACGATAAAAGAGAAACAGCGGAAGGGAATTCGCTCGACCGACTCTCAGACGTTCAATCATCCGCGAAGAGATAAAGCAGTGAGATCGGGAAAAAAGTAAAGTTCACGCAGGGAGAACAAGTAAATTCCCATGCCATTGATCGAGTACACCTTTGGTCACTGAGCCAAGAAAAAACTTTTCTAATTTGCTTTTGTGATGTTTCGTCATGACCGCAAGTTGTATCTCGTCTTGATAAAGGATTTTAACAATTTCTTCCACACTCCCGTTGCCTGCTATTTCAGTCCTAAGTTTTGCAGAAGTATGCGGATCAATATTATTTTTCAGTGAGCTTAACATTCGATCTTTCGTTTCTT
>CANETG010000165.1 GCA_947440875.1 Bacteriovoracaceae bacterium | reverse complement strand
GAGACCTGTTCTCTTCTGTTTAAAAAAGATGGGTCTTCCGTGAACGATAAGAAGAATCGGGAAAAGAATGGCTGCGACTGGAATGAGACCGATCATCATAAGAATGGCCACTGTCCGATCGATGAGATTCTTCAGAACGTCATAGCTTCGTGATTCCTGATGACCGCAGTATTCAATGAACCAGGATTCATCGATCGCGCGAATTGGAATTTTACCCGAAATCTTCTCGGCAAATTTTGCAAGGTCGATAATCTCAAGACCAGAACCGAGCATTCCGAAAATTTCTTGATAGAGATCCGAACTCCGAGTGACGTTCCTCTCAATCGCGATCAATTCGACACCTTCGAGATTGGGAATATGGGAGAGTTCCGAAGGATACGTACCCACGATTTTGTAACCTAGGTGAGGTTTGCGGCGAATTTCTTCTTCTACCAGCGCAATCGTATCTGGCGAGCCGATAACGATTGTGCTTCTTAAACGCTCTTCCGCTCCAAAATAACTAAAGAAGAATCTTCTCCAAAAATAAAGAATAGGTATGGCACCAATAGCAATCAGCGCGAGATTGGTTTTCGGAGTGACAGATTCAAGCCGTGGCGGCAAAAGATAAATCACAAGAATGGAAACGACTAACGAAAGCAACGTTCCGCGAATAACAGAGATCGGAAGATTGGCAGGATTATATGTCTTGAGAGTGTAGAGACCCTCGATGAAGTACATCAGAATCCAAATTGGAAAAAGAATCGTGAAGAGACCGATGTGCTTTTCTATATAAACGAGAGTGGGATTTCCACTCTTTCGAATCACGATCACGATACCCATCACAAAAAAGAGAAGGAGAGCGTCCACAAGAAGAAGGAGAATGGTTTTCGCGCGGTTCGACATTGCAAAAACTTATCTTCTTTTCTGTATTTCATCTACTTTAATTCGTGATTCTTATAGGTTAGGCGCCAGATTGATCATTTTTGGTAGTGTGATACACTACTCAGGAGTAAGTAGTGGCGAAGTTCATCTTTATCAAGTGGTTAGAGGAGTTTCTTCTAAAATCTCACAGTTTCGTTTGGGACTTGTGGAATAGAGAGAAGATTTCCAAGAAGCATGGGATTACGCCGAATGAAGCTGAATCTTGCTTCAATGATTTAAAAATATTTCCTTTATGATTACAAATTGAACCTATTAGCGAGGAAGATCGATTCGGAGTTTTAGCTCAAAATTTTAATGGTAGGGGTTTGTTTTTAAACTTTACTGTCAGAGATAATTCTATTCGCGTAATAAGTTGTCGAGTCGCTAATAAAAAAGAAAGAGAACTATATGATAGGTAAATACGTTAAAGAAAGTGGACCTGAATATGATGACAATGAATGGGATTACGAAGCCTCAAAAGCTAGTCAAAAACGCATGATGAAACGAAAGATGCCAACAAGCTTAACCCTTCCTCCAGAAGTTGTGGATGAGTTGAAAGTTATTGCTGAGAAAAAAGGAATTCCCTATCAGGTGCTTATGAGAAGTTTTATTATGGAAGGTCTTGAGAGGATAAAGAAGTCATCTTAGCTACTGAGATCGAGTAGAGGAAGAAAATCATCGACGCATTGTTTGCATCAAAAGTGACTTCGAACTGACTTCCCACCACGAAGGCAACTCCAAACGGAATAACCATCGCCCTTGTGAGACCACCGGCCCGGAAAGATTCCCATGCCCATGTGAGTAACCAACCAAGAAAGAGAATGAGACCTATGAGGCCTGTTCCTGAAGCCACTTCCAGAAATAAGTTATGCGCGTGAGCATCGTT
Source organism: Bacteriovoracaceae bacterium (assembly GCA_947440875.1). Taxonomy (GTDB): domain Bacteria; phylum Bdellovibrionota; class Bacteriovoracia; order Bacteriovoracales; family Bacteriovoracaceae; genus Peredibacter. Next base: position 4,373 of record CANETG010000165.1, on the reverse strand, counting down.
GTAGTCTTTTTTCTCGAGGTCGTAGGTTTCTTTAATGCGCTTAAGTTGTGAGTGAAAATTAGAAAGTCCCCAGCCTAAAATCGGACGCTCTTTCACTGCAATGATTGCTGCCTGCCACTGGCTCCTACGAATCTGATCAGAATTATTGTTTTTATTGATTAAGAATCGAGAGCCACTATTTGAAGTTCCAAAGAGGTAAAATCCACCGAGGGTCATCACAACGAGAAGTGCAGCTCCTCCCACCACTAGTCCCCACTTGGCTCGATAAAAGTACAAGGCAAACGGAAGTCCACACAGAAAGCCTAGAAGTCCGCCACGGGTATAGGTTATGTACATTCCAAATACACCGATGACGAATGCCACGATTCCGACTCTGTAGTCGAACCAATTTTTTATCTTTTCACGATGAAGAATCGCGGAGAGGAGAGTGCAAAGAAGCATCGCTGATCCGTATCCATATCTCATGGTATCGGTGAAGCCTTTTGGTCTCGGTTCTCCATTCATGAACTGCCAACCGGCACACAAACCCGCAGCGATGATGCTCACCAAAAATACATTCGTGATTATTTTCTTGGCTTGGTCAGTTGCCTCTTTCAACCAAACTCGGAAAACGAATATCCCACCGAAACCGTAGAGATAGTACTTAAGTCGTCCAAAGTTCTTTGAAGGCTTAGGAATGATTTCGAAATTCGTTAAGAGACTAAGTAAGGCGACGAAGAAAAAAGCGATTAACCACCAGGCGCTTTTCGGTAAGTCATAGTCTTTATTTTTAATGGCCTGATAAGAATAATAAAACAGAGGAATAACAAATAGCACCTGATAGCCTGAGAGGACTGAAACTGAAGTCAGAATGCCAGCGGCTAAAAAGAAAAGCGAAGCATTGGTAAGTCGGATCATCTCTTAAAAATAACAGAAATCTCTGAGATGAACACCCATTCTTTACTTACAAACCGGATGAATCGAGTCTTTGTTATCCACAAACTTCCTCGTCGAGAAGTTATAGATAAAGTTCGAGTCCCAGCTCATGCAAACAATCGGGTCTGCAATCTCAGTGTTCGAAAGCTCTACTTCAGCCGGAATGTCTGAAATCTTATGAAGGCAAATCTTGAACTTCAAGCTTGAGTTCCGTGCATTCACTTTCATCGTTTCTTCATCCAGATCCCAGCCTGACATCGTCGGGACGTCTTGAACAAAAATCTTATTTTCTTTGAGGTTTGTTACCTTACCCGCCCAGGCCCCTAAGTTTTCAGTGAGAAAAGGATTTGAGTGGGAATACGTAGAGTTCCTCGGAATCTCAAAACCTCTTAGGTCATCCCATCCGGCAAGTGTGTTTGACCAATAAATAGGATCTCGATCAGACGCAGAATCAAGGTTCATCCCAATGTGTTTAAACGGAACGCCTCTTTTTCCCCAATACTCGCGTGTGCCCATGCGAATGGCACCGTCTTTGGTGGTTTCGAAAAGACATCCCTCGATATACTGAACGAAAGCATACTTACTTAAATCGGCTTTATTAGTTGTCTCAATTTCCCCCACCATGCTAGTTCCCGCTAGACGAGCGACAACTGTTTTCTCAAGAAAGATTTTCATCCCTTTCACTTCGCACGAACCAGTTGCGCATTCAGGATTGGTCCATGACTTCACGGAGGGTGCTGCTCCCGCGATTGAAGAACTCAGAGCGAGAGCAATGATGATAGTGCTTTTCATATTATTCTCCAGCCTCAACTTTGCAGGTTCCGGAAGTTTGCTCGACTCGGCGGTTGTAAATTTTCTCAAGACATTCGATGTGGCACTTAGGGTACGTTTTTCCCTTGATACAAACGAGCTCGTCTTCCTGGAGACCATCTTGCCAAATGTCGTTACAGCCTTGAGTTTTGCCATTGATCTTACTAATTGCGAGGCAGTTAACTTCTGCTTTATCGATCGGCTGAATGACGTGCAAAAATTTTGGACCTTTAAAGTCTTCTGCCTTTAATGTTCCCTCTTCAGATTTTCTTTTGATCTCGAGCAGATCTGGATCGTTGTCCGAGGGGAAACTGTTGCAGTCTGCTGAGTAATCCGCCAGAGTCAAAATTTGGTATCCAAAACGGTACTGGAGATAGTTGAAACTCAGTTTGATTTGATCGGCCGGTTTACCAGTGATCTCGGAAATGTAGACTTCGGTTTCTTTGAAGGTTCTTGCAAACCATGCGTATTTTGTCAGACCCTCTGTATAGCGACCGTCCATAAATCCGCCGACTTTCACACAGGGAAGTCCCTCGGGCCAGAGAACGGATTGAGCAAAACTGGTTACGCTAAATAGAGTGAGGGTCAGGCAAAATAGGAATTTCATTCAGTCCCCTTGAGATAGAGAGCTTCAATATCACGGTCATGAGTTTGACCCTACGCCGGTGAAAATTTTACAGGTCTAAAAACCTCAACCCTGAGCTCTTAACTGGTACCGTTTCTCCCTTCCAGGACCTTAGAAACATGGACAACGGCCACCAAAAGAATCAAAATAAACTCACTTTTTTCATTCTTGAGAGGACCCTTTATGAAGCTTAGCATTATTGGAACAGGATACGTTGGACTCGTGACCGGGTCTTGTTTTGCGGAAATGGGTTACGACGTCACTTGTATCGATCTCGACGCCGCCAAAGTTGAGCGCATGAAAAAAGGCGAGTGCCCAATTTACGAACCAGGGCTCGAGCCCCTCATGCAAACCAATTACGCAGAAAAGCGCCTCACTTTCTCAACTAGCTATGATTCCTGCAGAACGGCCGATGCCATTTTCCTCGCCGTCGGAACTCCGTCCTCTGATGATGGCCAGGCCGATCTCAAATACGTTTTTGGTGCTTGTGATTCGATTGCTCCTTTCATGAAAGAGGGTGCCATCGTTGTCGTCAAATCGACAGTTCCCGTAGGAACAGGAAATAAAGTCCGCGAACATCTCAAATCAAAAACAACGAAAAAATTCTACGTCGTTAACAATCCTGAGTTCTTAAAAGAAGGCTCCGCAGTTGAAGACTTCATGAAGCCAGAAAGAATTATCATCGGTTGCCTCGAAGATGCAGCAGGTGATGTGATCGAACAGCTCTACGAGCCGTTTAATCGTCAGGTGAAGCGTACGATTCGCATGAGTAATATTTCTGCAGAAATGACGAAGTATGCAGCGAACTGTTTTCTCGCCACGAAAATCTCATTCATGAACGAAGTGGCCCGTCTCTGCGATACAGTCGGTGCCGACGTCGAAGAAGTTCGTCACGGAATCTCAACTGACTCGCGTATCGGATCTCAGTTTCTTTATCCAGGTCCAGGTTACGGCGGATCTTGTTTTCCGAAAGATGTGAAAGCACTCGTTTACACATCAAGAGAACACGGCCTTCGCTTCAAGATTGTGGAAGCAGTTGAGGAAGTGAATAAAGAGCAAAAGAAATACCTCTTCACGAAAGTGATGAAGCACTTCAAGAACGATCTCAAGGGCAAAACATTTGTCCTCTGGGGAGTGGCTTTCAAGGCCAATACGGATGATATCCGCGAAACTCCAGCGATCGATACGGTTGTGGCACTTCATGAAGCCGGCGCGAAAGTTCGTTTCCACGACCCAGCTGCTGCTGATCACTTCGAGCAGTACATGACTAAGCTTGGAATTCCTCTGGATCAGTTTGAGAACAAGTATGATGCTCTTAATGGAGCTGATGGGTTGTTAGTGATGACTGAATGGAAGCAGTATCGTGCTCCGGATTTTGAGGAGATTAAGTCGCGCTTGAAGACGGCTGTGATCTTTGATGGAAGGAATCTTTATAATACGAAGAAGGTTCTGGAGCAGGGGTTTGAGTATTATGCGATTGGGAAGGCGATTTCCTAGAACGGGAAGCGCTTATTTGTACTTTGTTTTATCCAGTGCGGTAATATTGCGAAGGTCAATCCACTAGCAAGTGTAATATTCTTGAATCCTAAATCAAAGATTTTCTGAGCCTCTATTTCCCCATACTGATTTTCTCCTAATAATGAATCGATGAAAATCTCAATATCCTTATCAAACTTTTCCTGATTTTTGAGAAATTGCTCTATTCCCGTATAAGAATACAAGTCTATATCTTTGGACTCAGCTGCAGTTCGCCAGGCTGCATGTATGTAATGATCATCATCAATAAGCACAATCCGTTTTTTTAAAGTGGAATTGTATTTAATTGGGATAATGGCAGCGAGATCTTTAGGAATGATCCGGATACCCATGGCACTGGCAGTTGTTTGAATTTTCTCATCATCAAAATGACTTGTAACCAGCGTTGCTTGGGATTGCAAGTTATAGGAATTGATAAGTTCAATTCCGTTAGTATCAGATTTGAGTAGTTCTAAATCAAAAAGAAAATAATACCCTTTTCGTTCTT
>CANETG010000164.1 GCA_947440875.1 Bacteriovoracaceae bacterium | reverse complement strand
CTTTCACGAATACGGATGACCCTTCGGGGAGAGTTTTCAAAACTTCATCGACTTCATCCGCGAGGACGTCGAGACCTTCTTTGGTGTTGTAATCGACCTGAGACACGCTCGAAAAATACGCTTGAATCAGACCAGGGTTAATCTCAAATTGCGAAGCAAATCTATTCGCGACATCGCGGTAATGTTCGAAGTGACGAATCTTCTGACGAATGAACCATCCGACATGTGGAGAAGGGTGCACCGGCGTCTGAATGGACTTCCAATCAACCGGCAAAGGAATGGATTGATCGTTGTTCAAAAGAATAAAATCAAAATCAAATCTCTGATCTCCCGTGGGGATAAACTTTCCGTCCTTCACTTTCGCACGGTGAATCTTTAAATTGAAATTCGAGAACGACTCAAGCTCAACCACGTCAACTTCACCTTCAAAAAGTGCAGCGTCAGGGGAGAAGATAATCACTTCTACGTCAGCACCTTCGATCGTCTTTTTTAAATGGTGAAGGTGATCGAGGTAGTATCTGTTCTTCGTATGCGACTCAGGAATAAGTCCTACTCGTTTTGTACCTGGAGCATGAAGATGGAAGGCTTCACGGAAACGATCTGAGCAGTGAAGAAGGTCTTTTGAGCAGAGATTATTAAACCCCGCTGGATACATATTATGATCTACTGGCGCGAACTTATCTCGACTTTCACGGACATCCACGCTCGATGTCACTGGTTGGGGAAGAGATCCCTGGGCATTATCAATCCAGCGATTGACTGTGTCCCAGTTGTGGCAAATGAAGTTTTCCAGATCTTGTTTCGATTCAATTTTATGAGGCATATGTTTTCCATTTTTCAGTCAGAATATGCAGATGTTCCGCGGGTGATAAACTCACGACCTCTGGAAACTCGAGGATATTGGTGAAACTTTCTTTTAATTTTTTCTTGAGACCACTTTCTTTTTCTTCCAGTGTCGTTTTCACGTCGATGAGATTCGTCTTCACTGGGCTCCAGTCTTTGACAATATTTTCCAGACATTTGTTGAGAAGAAGATAATGGTCTTCGTGGATGTAGTGAGACGCGTGGCCTTTAAGTTCCACGGCCTCCTGGGCCCTGCCTTGCTCAACACTTGTGACAAGAAACCAGTTGCACAGGGATTTCTCGCCCAACTTCTCTTGGAGCGAGATTCCTTTGAGAAAAGAATCCTTAGACTGATAAATAATTTGAACCGCTTCAACAAAATCTTCGATGAACTTAGCTCCGGTGACATTTTGTAAATAACTCAAAAGCTTTTTTACACCGGCGGACACGAATTTATTGATGATCCCAAGTCCGAAGAGACGTTTCCCTGCCTTGCCGGATTTTTCTCCAATATGAGCAAATATTTCGACAAAACTTTTATCAAAAAAAGAACGAATCTTTCCGATGCCTTCGAGAAAGTCTAGGAAGTGAGCACCAGGTGGAGTATCGAGAACGATCGTGTCGTAGTTTCCACTCTCGAACTGCATCTGCACTTCAACCAGTGAAAGAATTTCATTCATCCCGCCATACGGCTTAGAGAGAATTTGCACGATTCTATTTGACGCTAGATCTGGAGTGTTTCCGGAAGCCGCCATCCGTTCAATAGTTTTTTCTGGTGACATGAGAAGAGCAGACAATCTGACCCCGTCGATTTCAACCTGTCTGACTTCACCAACAGCATCCTCTTTGAGTCCAAGCAGATCTTTCAAGCGTCTGGCGGGATCGATAGTGATGAGAAGAACTCTTTTCCCAGATGCTGCGAGGAAAAGCGCACGAGACGTCGCGAGTGTTGTCTTGCCAACTCCGCCTGTTCCGCAAAAAATTTCAAAAGGCTTGGACGTTGGCCCCACGACTATTAGTCCTTGGAAAATGTGCTTTCATTCTATATGAGATTACTAAGAGACCCAACTAAATCCGCCTCGATCCCCTCGGGAGAATTCTTGAGAGAGTGAGGTAGGATGCATTGCACATCAGTCACATTCTCATCTATTAGTCTCTTCTCGTTGAGCGCCTTCTCTTTCAACTGTGGAGGAATTTCGTCCAAATCGTGCTCAAGGAGAGGGTAGAGGTAATTATTGATAACAATGTCCACAGATACGGGAGTCCGCTGATTAAGCCCTGATTTGAGCTCGGTAGCCTCCTGCCAAGACATCATGCTGGGGAGACTCACCACGTGTATTTTCGTGTAGGCAGGGTCATTTAATTTTCCCAGCATTTTGACGGTATCGTCAAAGACGACACCCGACTCAAAAATTTGCTGAAAGTTACTAGTAGATTCCACCATCGTCAGTGCATGACCTGAGGCAGGCGCATCGAGAACAACGACGAGTTGGGAATTTTCTTTCCCCATTTCGAGAATTTTCCCGAGATAGATCATGTAACTAAAACCTGGAACCATATTGACGAGAGCGCGAAAAAAAGCAGTCTTCACAATCCAACTTGCAATCAACCGAGAGCTTATTCTTTTTTCAATGTAACCGCGCGCGCACTCCTCGAGATCGAGAGCAATTTCTCGGAGCCCATTTTTACTTATATCAGAGCCAAACGTTTGATTGTCGCTCATCGATTGTGTCTTAAAGGTGAGGTAAACGGCTTCGTGCCCCTGTGACACAAGCAAGCGAACAAATGATTTGGAAAGCGTCGTTTTTCCCACGCCTCCCTTGCCGCTAAAAATATAAAGTCGACGTGGTGAACTCATCAGCAGAGTTTAGAACAGGTACATACCTGTGAGAAGAAGTTTCATGTAATAACCCTTGAGGTCAGGGCCTTCATCTTGCTGCACTCGGAATGGCCAGTGGAGTTGGGCCATGACTCCGATCACATAATGTTCATTCAGACGAAGATCCATACCGCCGCCGAAATTTGTTCCGAAGGTGAGTTTTCTTGTCGTCTTTCCTGAACCATCACGATCTGCTTGGGGAGCATAGAATCCGAGACCGGCAAGAAAATAGGGTGAGAAATTATCGTACTCAAAGATTCTGCCCTTGAAAGATCCAGTGAGGCCCATCAGTTTTATTTCTTCAGAATTATCCTTGTGGGTAGAGAAGTGTCCATTAACGAGAAGATCAAAAGAATGAGAAGCTGCGTAAGAATAGAGTAGGTCAGCTGTGATTTTATCCTGACCATACTTTCCGTAATTCCCAAAAAGCATCGTCTGGCCGATACCAAGACCTACACCGTGTTGACGTAAACGTCTTTGAGAAGGACTTCCAAAATCAGATGAAGAGGCTGGCTCATCAGACTCCTCAGCCTTGACGGGAACTTTGGTTCTAGGCGCAATTCCTGACGGTTTGGCAGCCGGAGACAAGTCTTTAAAGTCAGCCGATGTGTCGGGTGTTTTGACTTTAACAGGACTGTTTGTCTGTGCTTGAGAAAGTGATGGGGCTAAAAAACTCGTGGCCACAAAAGTGGCCACGAGTATGGATGCAAAATTTGATTTACTCATGAACCTAAGATTAGTTCAGAGTAGCTGAATTTTCCATAGAAGAATTCATACCAGCTACGAAAGCAGGCATGTCAGCAGCTACAGTTGCAGCAGGCATTTCGAAAGTAAGGTTGAGCTTGCTTTCGAGAGCACCGATGTAACCAGTGAGTGTGCCTTCTTCAGAACGGATGACGCGCTTAAGAAGTTCAGTGTTTCCTGGCTTAAGTGACTTACGCTCTTGATCGAAGAGAAGCTGGATCTGAGTCATATAAGTGATGTCGTTTTTAGACTTGTTATCGATCACTTGGATTTCGTGACCTTCGCGAATGATCTGAGCGATCTCTTCGAGAGTTACGTAGCAGCTTTGAAAAGTATCGTAGAGCTTGCGGTTCTGGTAACGCTTAATTGTACGTACGTCTTTCATGATATTCCCCTAATTGTGTTTAGCCCTTCAAATTCATTTTCTCCGGGCAGGTTCGTAAAAGTTTTTAGTTTAAGAGTTTCGTGTTAAACGCAGCTGCTCAATCTCATTTGTTATTGCGCGCTATCGCTTCACTAATTCAGTCGGGGTGGTTCTACTAACTGACCTTTTCGATGTCAACTCAGAAGGTCATAAATAATCCTAAAGAAGGAAATTTTAGGAGGGTGGGGGGTAAAATGTTCCTCATTCCTTAAGGTTACGCGACGGAGTTTCAATGAGTTGCATTTAAAGGCTGCGCGTTAAATTTCTTACCTTTTAGTAATCAAAATTCTTAAAATGACCTCTTTTAATTCCGATAAGACCTGAAAGGAAGCTCCATTCTTGGAACTTTCGAAACAGGATGTTTATGCTCGCTCTTCGTTTAACCCTCGTATTTCTTGTTTTTGCACTCATTTCGGCGTGCTCACACCACTCAGATAATTTCCAGGGAATTAAACTCACGCAAGAGCAATCAGATGAATTGAATCGAGAAGCACTCTCGATTGCATCAGAACGCCTCGAGCGAATGGTTCAAGAGGCAAAAAAATCTGAGTCAGCAACAACCTATCTTTCGACGGATCTTTTTCTCAAAGCAAACATGTCTCTCATGGAAGGCGATTTTGTCACAGCATCAGTTCTTTTCAAACATTTGACGTTCCTCGTTCCAGACGATGAGTTTGTGATGAAAAAATATGCCGTGAGCTTGATCCGAGTTGGTGATCTTGAATCGGCCGAAACGGTTCTGAAGTCGCTCTACGGTAAAAATCAGGATGAAAAAGTAGGATTGATCCTCGCTGGTGTTTACGCGGGTCTTGATAAGGAAAAAGAAGCGCGTGATGTTTACCAGGCCCTCCTCAAAAAAAATCCCGCCAATGAAGATGCCTGTGTTTTCCTTAGTAAGTCTTTCGCCATATCAAAGGAGACCGCGAAAGCATTTTCTCAATTGAGTAAGTGCTCAAAAGCAGATCCTAAAAATGGCGTGTATGACTACTACGCAGGGAAAATTCATCTCGATAGGGAAAACATGCCTGCGGCAATCGCGTCTTTTAAAAAATCATTCCAAAGACAACCTGGTTATACGCAGTCAGTGAACGCACTTGGCGTCATCTATGAAGAGTCAGAAAAATTTAGCCAAGCAGCTGCTCTGTATGAAAAGCATCTAGATGTGTCTCCGAACGATAACGTGATTTTGAATCGTATGGTTCACGTGCTGTTTCAGTTGGAGAAATTTGATCGAGTCATTATGTATGCCGAGAGACTGGCAGACTATGAGCCGGATAACCTTAACCTCAAAGTAAAACTCGGGATTCTTTATACAGATGCTAAAAAGTATCCTGAAGCACTTTCGATCTTTAAAGCTCTTCTTTCAGTCGCTCCCGGATCGGACAAAATCCTCTACTACCTAGGAGCGATTCATCAGGAGTTGAAGCAGTACCAGGAATCCATCGAATACTTTAACCAAATCCCTTCGAACTCTGGTCTTTACAGCGACAGCTCACTCCAGATGGCGAACATGCTTTCTACCCTCGCGCAGGAAGAGCATTTTGCGAAGTCTGGGCAACAGTGGAAAGATGTGTTTCTTAAGCACGTGAACGCTAAACTTGGAGAAATCAAATCACTCTCGGTGGAACTTTCCGTCATCAAGTCAGGGTTCTTCGAAGGCATCGGATCGTACCGCGAAGCAATGGAGTGTATGATGGTAATCCAAGACGAAAAAAGCTTCGGGATTCAACACAAATATTACCTCGCGAATTTGTATGAGAAAGAAAAGCGTTTTGATGATTCTTCCGCTCTGATTATGACCATTATCGATAAGGATCCGAAAAACGCTCACGCTTGGAATTTTCTTGGCTACTCACTCCTGGTTCGGGGCTTAAAGATGGATGTCGCTTACGACTACATTAAAAAAGCGTACGACCTGAGCCCTGATGATGGATACATCCGAGATTCTCTCGGCTGGTATTACTACAAAACGGGGAATGTTAAAAAAGCACTGCAAGAGCTCGACGTCGCCCATAAAAAGGTGCCCGACGACATCGAGATTTTGAAACACCTTGCTCTCATTCATGAAGAGCTCAAAGATTTTAGTAAGGCGAAGACGTATCTTGAAAATGCTTTAAAGCATGCTCGATATAAAAATGAGCGGGATGAAATTCTTTCGCGCATCGAATCCCTTAAGAGTGATCGTATTCCTGCTTCCAAAGAGATTGACTAATTTTTCAAAGCGGCTGAAGATGGCTCATGTCCAGCCCCATTGCGATGCTTATTCTCCTGACTTCATGCTCACTTTTTAAAGGCT
>CANETG010000163.1 GCA_947440875.1 Bacteriovoracaceae bacterium | reverse complement strand
GCTCGCTCCTTGAAACCACGGAAAGCGTGGCTCCCAGAAGGAAAGATAGAGGGCCTCGTAAGCAGCGGCCTGGTGAGACTCATTGTAAACGCCCTGGCCGTTCTCGTAGTCGAAGGGATTAATGAATCCACTTTCCATACTTCTGAAACCGGCCTCTTTGAAGATCATGGACTTTGTCACTTCGGTGATGCTTTCGATCTCTGCCAGTGTGGTATCCATCTGACTGGCATACTCATCCGAGCGCACTTTCAGCAGGGCCACCAGACCTTTGTAGTCCTGAGGAATCCGGTCACGCTTTGACGCCAGACTGCGGTAGATATCAATTCCTACAGCATCGAGTTCTTTCCAAAAGGTAATGAGGTCTTCCCAGATGATGCGTTCTGCGGGGTTCGCGGGATAGGCGAGGTCAACGAGGCGGTAGCGCCAGCGTTCGAGTTCTCCACCGAGTGCGTTCAGGTCTCCGTTAGTGGATGCTTTGTCATCGGTGAAGTTAATGTCGTACATGATCCGTGTGTTCGGAGAAAGTTTTGAGCGGACGTAGCGCAGAAGCTGAACCCATTTCCCTGGGAAGCCGAAAGGAAATTCATCCCACTGATCTTCGATTCCGACAGTCATCGAATAGAGCTCGGCACCGATGGTGTATTCTTCAACTTTATTGAGTCTCGCGATGAGAAGATAAATGTCGTGGTACTGTTTGAAAGAATCAAACCATCTGTTCACGTCTTTGGGTTGAATGTTTCCGTGCCACCAGACCTTGTCAGTTCCATCAGGCAATCTCTCCCGATAAGGAAAACGTCCGTCCGGATGAATGACAAAAAATATCGGACGAAGACCCACAGTCATTCCCTGCGCGTGGATGTAATCAATTAGCCTTTTGTAGCGAGCGCGTTCAGCGTTTCTTTCGGAGGGGCCAAGTTCCGGAATCACGTCACTGCCGAAGGGATCAGTCATCGTCGCCGTGGGATTCAGGACGACGTGTGTGGCGCCCATCGCTTTTATCTGATCAACAGCAATCTGCGCCGGAGTTTTTGGTGAAGTTCCGGTAGCGGCATCATAGACGTACGTCCCCAATTGGGTAAGGTTCATACCATGCACCATCTTGACTGCAGCTGATGCAGAAAGATTTACGAGAAAGAGAGCAAGAATTAAAAGTGTTTTCATTATTGTTCCTTCATTCCAGCCAAAATGTTCCAAGCCTTCTGGGAGCTTCGGCCATCACCGAAGGGATTTTCTCCCCGTCCTTCACAGCCTTTTTCCAAAGCATGCATGACTGCCGCACAGATTTTTTGAGGGTCAGTACCCACGAGAATGGAATACCCCGATGCGACTCCTTCAGGTCTTTCGGTCCTGTCCCGCATTACGACGACGGGAACTCTCAATGAAGGAGCTTCTTCCTGGATTCCTCCGGAGTCAGTGAGAATCACACTCGCTTTTTTCATGAGGGCAATGAATGGCAAATAGGGGAATGGGTCTGTCAGAAGAAGGTTCGGCAGTCCACGGAGTTCCTTTTTCATCACTTCCCGGACGTTTGGATTCATGTGCAGGGGATAGATAAAACACACATTGGGTAGAGACAGAGAAAGTGTCTTGAGCGCGATGGATATCTGCTTCATTCCTTCTCCGAAATTTTCTCTCCGGTGACCAGTGATAAGCACGACTTTCCGGTCATCAATAAAGTCGATGATGTCGATCGGAAGATTCCGGTCTGAGACTTTCTCGCAGGCAATTCTCAGAGCATCGATACCGGTGTTGCCGATCACATGTGTGTTTTTGGTAATTCCTTCGCTGTGAAGAGACTGGAGAGCATTTGTCGTCGGTGCTAGATGAACCTTAGCAATCCGGGAAATTAACTGACGGTTGGCCTCTTCCGGAAAAGGCGAATGGATGTTGTAAGTCCGGAGTCCCGCTTCGAGGTGGATCACCGGAATCTTATTCAGAAACGCCCAGTAGGCACCAACGTAAGCACTGGTCGTGTCTCCCTGAACCATTAGCGCGTCTGTATTTTTAAGCTCCGGATTTTCATCCAGAAGTTTCAGCATAAGACTCGTGAGCGATGAGAGATCCTGGTTTGGACGCATGACATTTAAGTCGTGATCCGGTTTGATCCCGAAAAAATTCAGAAGAGGCAGTGCCATCTCCCGGTGCTGTCCGGTGAAGATCACTTTCACTTCATGGCCCTGCTCTATTCCTTCTTTAATGAGCGGAGCAAGTTTGATGGTCTCAGGCCGTGTGCCGAAAAGTGTTGTTAATCTCATTAGATAACCTCATTTGGAAAAAGTGATTTATCGTTGGTTGATTTGAAAACATATCCGAGATCCCGGAGACCATCGATCACCCGGGAAAGAGACTTTTTCCCACCGATGGATTGATAGGAGCCTGGGTGCTGCTGGTAATAAACATTCACGGGATCAATCAGAAGGGGATGCCAGAAGAATGATGCCACTGCCCCGCGGATGACTTTAAGTTTTTTTGCCCGTCGGATGATGTCTTCCGGTTTACTCACCGGACGCCAGGTGTAGGAAGGATAGAAGACAAAATCGATCATCCCAAGAGTTTCGGGAATAATGGATTGGCCATAGATATCTCGGTACGTGATGAAGGGAGAGTTAATCCCACTGAAAGAAGTATGATCGGCAGTGACTTTCAGATTTTCAAGAATGCCTCTGCGCTCATCTCCGCACTTTTCCGGATCACACGCAAAGGCCCGCAGATGCATCGGAAGTCCCGTGTCGCGCTTCAGTTCAAAAGGCATGAAGATCGAGCGGTGATATTGCCACTGGAACATTTTAGCAAAGATAATGTAATCGAGAACACTCGCAGCGTAGTGAGGGGCCTCGAAGCCAACGGGAGTGATGTTCATCTTCTGGAAAACTTTGATCCCCATTTCCAGCCGGCGCGTGACCCAGTCAACACTATCAAAGGGAAGCGGAGTGTTCTCTGGGTATAGCCAGAATTCGTAATCCGCTCCGGTAATTCCGTCGTATCCGGAAATCAGACAACCAACGGAATGAATCGTTCCGTGCATGACAAAGTCTGCCCCCCGCGCCTGAGCGTACTTCATCTGTCCGACGAAACTTTTAAATTTGTCGACGGGACTAAAGACGGGAACAGTTGAAGACGTGTTGTTCCCGAAAAGATCTGAGTAAAACGGAATCATGGCGATGGTGAAGGGGACTTGCTCAGAGCTCAGATAATCCCACACCCATTTCAGGTCACTGAGATTGAGCTTAGGGTGGACGTCTTCGATCCGCACGAGAGCGACTCTTTCTTCTGGTGGACTTTCTCCCAGGATATCCCAGAGAAAATCGCAGAAGATATAAAAGCGGTCTTCGTAATGAACGAAACTAAATGGTGAATCGGCAACGTACCAGATGTTTCCGGTGTGGACGGCATAAGGGATCGTATTGTTGGTTTTATCATGACGGGCGGTGGAGAGGACTTTTGCTTTTGCTGGATCTGTCACATTGATGAGATTAATTTCCGCACTCGACTCAAAAGAATTGGCAATCGGATGCCATTTGGAAATCTTAAAAAAAGTTTCGCCTTTATAATCAAACTGGCTGTAAAAACCGGGGGCCTGGTTCTGTGGGCCCGGAAAGGAATCCGGTTGAATAATAATAGGTGTATCCATTCCCGGATCCATGCCTTTATTTTTCAGGACTTCAGCGAAGAGAGAAAATTTATAGTTGAACCAGACGACAGATCTTGTTTTTGAAACTTCTGCCAGCTCTTCGAGGTATCCTCTAGGTGGAATCTGGTTGAAGTTTGTCCCGAGATAAAAAACCGCATCACAAGAATTCATTTCGCCAGGACGATACTCACTGATGACTTTGCGTGAATAATTCCACGAGCGGAATGCGCCCAGGACACTCTGTAGCATCATGGCGTGGATTTCTCCGATGCGGTCTTCCTTTCCCAAAGCGGCCAATCTGTCGAAATAGAGACAGCCTATTTTTTTTCCCGTAACCACCGGCATGGGCCAGGGAGGAGCGACCAGATTTTCCTGAGCGGGAAGCTCATAAACTTTGGGATCACGAAACAGAGGCTGATAATAAGGATAGCGGGCGTCCACTGTTTCAGGTTCGTAATCAGTATTGGCCTCAAGGATTTCCACACTACCGAATCGTATCCCTTCACTCTCAAGTGAAAGAAGTCCTGATTTCAATTTCTGAAAGCGTGAAAGCTGAAGAAGCGGATCTGCTTTTTGAGTTCCACAAACAATTTCATCCCTGTGGATCTGCAGAGTGGCACATCCGGGAACGACGACTCGGGAAAGATGGACGGGGAGGCGTGGCACCAGCGTTTCCAGAATGAGCCGGGTTTTTCTGAGCTCAAGGGAAGAAAGCGATCCATCCGGAAAATGTCTTGCGGGCTCAGCCACGAGAGAGATTCCATCCAGGAGACTCAGATCGAGAGGGCGTTTTTCATTTTTTAGCGCAGCTGTGAGGGCCTTGAGATCTTCAGAACCCACGACTTCAAGAACAAGCTCCGTTTTCGGGCCCACTCCTTTCCGGATAAGCTTCAGCATGCTCTCAAAACGGGGAATGACCGCTGGATCCTGAAGCAAATGGACTAATCCTGAACCGACAACGAGACGGTGAAGATCATGAGTGCGGGAAATTTTCATGAACTGAGTCATGATCTGCACATAGGAAATGATAGCGAGATCACTCCGCTCGGGTCTTATTCTCTCTGCGGGAACACCTTCTCCGAGACCAGGATTTTCATAGATCATCGGTTTCAGTGTGAGCTTTGACCCCGCCTGAAGGATGCGGGTGTTAGCGACCGCAAGATCGAATAAACTTGTTTTCAGGACAGGTAAATAAAAAAGAGATTTTTCCTGCGACCAAGCAAGTCTGGGTTGGAGAGATATGCTCGCGTGACCACGATCCACCAACTCGCGGTGGATCCGAGCCGTGGTGTCGGAGTTATAGGTATACGAATCCTTTGAGAGATAAACTTCCCGGATTCCCCCTTCCCATTCGAACGCAAGGGTCGACTGGGTCAACAGACCCATAAACAGTGAGGTAATTTTTTTCATAATCAGTTCGTCCTGGCGAAGATGAATTCGTTATCTGAGTCAAGAAACTCCGGCGTGAGAGCATCCGGACAACTGTTCATGGGTGCCACACCGATCGCTTCTCTAGGAGTGCGGTCCGGAGAATAGGGATTCACAGGAAACGCGTGGTAGGCGACTCCCCACCATTGAAGGAAGTAAGAACCATCGAGCTCGCGGGTATCACCGCACATATCCACTTCCAGAGCATCAAACACGGTGACGTATCTTGTTCTTTGCTCATAAATCTGAAGATAGTCACCCGGAGCAATCTGATGTTCGCTGGAAATTTCCACTGTCTCAACGGTTTGCCGCGAGTACTGAGTAAAATAGTTTTTATAAGCACTGAAAATGTTGGCCAGCCCTGACCACGCGAGCGGAGAGATGAAGAATCCCCACTGCGATCCGCGCGTTCTTGTCCAGAGATTCTGGACGCCATGTCGGATAAGAATCTGACTCGGGTTAGTTGAGCCGTTTGTGAGAATTCCTGCGACTGATTCAATTGCCGGCATGACCTGGAAACAATTATTCCGGAGTTTCACCGGATCAGACGTCTGAGAAAGGATCACCGGACGAGAGACATTGAACATGAGGTGCGAAGTGGCAGTTTCTTTCGTGTTCACATCTTCAGTCACAAGAAGGACTGATTGTTGAACAAACGGGATGTCATTTTTAAGTTGAGGGATAGTGAAGAGATAGTTGCTTCCATTTTTTACGGCCACTTCATGCTGAGTCAGCTGGCCATCAAACGTCTGGTACGAGTCGGAGAGTTGCCACATGATGCGGTGGCGGTATTTTCCCGATCCTCCGTAGGCCCTCGGAATAAGTTCGAGTTTATTACCCTGATAGGTGCCTTTGAAAATCTGGCAATGATCAGATTGAGGTGATTGGGTCAGATTCTGATTGGTCTTGGAGTTGTAAACTCTTCCGACACTCAGAAAGCTCGTTAGAGCTGCAGAGCTGTTCAGACTCCAGAGTGTGAGTGAGAGGAAAAATATTGTTTTCATAGGCCTCCTGTTAATAATCTTGAGTGTAATAAAGCAGAACCCCGTCCGGGGCCGAGGTCAGGACATCATCCGGGGCATGCGTGTCTACTCCTGTGATCATTTCGCATGTATTAATTGGTGGCGAAGCTTGTTCGATGAACTTTGTGACTTCATCGGCGCGGCCGGCGAGATTTG
>CANETG010000162.1 GCA_947440875.1 Bacteriovoracaceae bacterium | reverse complement strand
TCTTCAGACATCTGGTAGACTTTTTCGATTTGCTGCATTTCAAACTGCATGCTTACTCCTCTTCATAACTCGGACTAAGGGATAGATCATGGACATGGTCAGAAAGAAAAACATCATGAGTGGTACTTTCCAGTAATACTCAGCGATCGGATAAAACTTCACGAGAGGCTTGATCGTCATGCCTCCCATGATGATCGCTTTTCCGTTGGTAAATAATTCAAGATTAATCGGATAGTGACTGCATAACGTGGTAGCGGCGTGCCCCACGAGACAACCAAGAAGCATAGAAAAGACTCCGAGAATAGTGACTTCAATCAAAAGTGACCACGCCACCCAAGATGCTTTCGCCCCTAGAATATTGAGTGCCTCAAATTCTTTTTCCCGTTCAAAGAACGTAATCAGAAGTGTGTTGGCTAGACCTAGGCTAATCACCATCACGATGATGATGGAAACAATCCAGGTGAAGTTATCAACGAAGCTGACCGACACACCAATCTCTGGAATAAGTTCTTGCCAAGTCCAGGTCTTTAGCCCCGGGATACTAGGCAGCCTCTCATGAGTCATATCAAATTGAACGAGCTGGTGATACTGATCCGGACTCATCACGAGTAATTCTTGGGCACTTGCTATTTGAGTGAAGGCAAGAGTGTCTTCGAGGTCTCCGCCTCCGAAATCCAAAAAGCCTCTTACTTGGTAAAGGTCATTTGCCACTGAGCCGTCAAGGGCCTGACCAATCACAGCGACTTCGCCGCCAATTTTTACGTCCAGTCTTTCCGCCAGTCTCTTGCCTAAAATGATTTCTTTATTTCCAACGGGAGAGAGAAAACTTCCGACTGTGACTGCGTCACTAAGTTTCGTCAGCCGGAGTTCGCCAGCGACATCAATCCCCGTCATGAGGACACCAAGAGTTTTTTTATCACCCGACAGGAAGACGGGCGCAGTCACGCGTCTCGTGGACGTGGCAAAAAGTGATTTGTCCGTGACATCTTCGTCTGACATCACTTTATAGTTATTAAACAGCTTGGAATTGGCGACTTCGTAGTAACCGGGATTCGTGAGTTGGAATCTGCCCGCGTACTGCGAGAGAAATTCTTTCATGACTTCTTTGGAACCCGAGTTGGCAAAGTTTAAGTCCCAAATGATGAATCCGGCCGCCAGAGAGAGCGAGAGCACCATGATCATGGTTCTCTTCGGAGATCGCCAAAGATTGCGGTAACTAAATTTCAAAAGAAAAAGGAATGCTCTCATTCTGAGATGTCCAATTTTTTTAAAGTCCGATGGATCGCCCAGAAGTAGGAAAAAAACATGACAAAAATGATGAATCCGAAGGTGACTAAAATCTGATTCGCTGAAAAGATCGGGTAGACCACTCCGGTGAGTTTAATTCCCGCCCGCTCAATATTTAAACCTTGCTGTTGGTGCCGAAAATCGACACCTGTTTTTGACTGGATAGTGAGGATGACAGTCAGGAGAAGACTGGACGCTATGCCTGACAAGAGAATCATCTGGATGACTTCAAAGAATCCGATTTTCCAGAACCTCTTTTTCACGACCCCGAGAATATTCATCATCCGGAGCTCCGGAAGTCGCTCCTGCCAGAGCATCTGAATGGGAGTCAGAATTGTCATCATGATAGTCACTCCAATGATGATGAAGAAAAACTTGATCATCCCATCATTGAACTCGATCACAACCGACATTTCGGGATTCAGATCCTTCCATGTTTTTAGCACTTCAGTTTCATTGCTGAACATAGACTTAAAATTTTCCTGCGTGGAAAGATCTCGTGCCATGAAAGGAATCCGATTATAAAGAACGGAATCCATTTCCTTATTCAGAAATAATCGTTGGATAGTTTTTTGACTCGTGTAAGCGAAGCGCTTTTCAAACGAGTTGCTACTGAAGTGGTAGATCCCGCGGACCGTGAGGATTTCTGACCGAAGCTCACCATTTACGTCTTGGTAATTCACGACCATCTGGTCGCCCGGCTTGTATTTGAAGATGGCCGCGAGCTCTTGTCCGATGACGATCCCTTCACTGTCAGATTCCTCAATGAATTTTCCCTGAGTGATGCTCCCAGCGACGCCTAAAAAATTTTGATGAAGTTCCGGGACAATTCCGAGCACGACTAAAGCAGCATTGCCCTCTGGGGCAGAGATATTAGCATCAACGACGATCTCGGGTGAAAACTGATGGATCCCTTGGTCGCGAAATTTTTTTTCGATCTCTGAATGAAAGGGGAGGGGATGACTGGCATCGGTCGTGCGTGCGTAAGATTTTTCTTGGAGCTGATAAAATCCAGTGTTGGTGTTGACGACAGCGGTTTGAATCTGCCCGTTCACACCATCAAAAAAAGCGAGGACCCAAACAGCAATAAAAACTGCAAGAGAAACAGAAAATCCAATGAAGAAACTCCTTCCTCGATTTCTGAGGATACTCCGGTATGCAAACTTGAATAAGTAGAGATTTTCATCGTTGAACATGAGGGCCGCGGTATAGGGTTTTAAGTTGCCATCTTAGTCTAAAGAGGATGGCCTAGAAAGACTCACAGATATTCAACAAAGTACTTGATTGATGAGGTCTGACACTTCTTGGGGTGTGTGGGCGTGAGTTAAAAGGTGAAGCAGCCAGCTGCGCCGACTTTCTGGCAGGTTTGAAGAAAGGATTTCCTGGGAGAGCGCATGCCTTACTTTTAGGAGATTTTTCTCTTGAAACCGAGGATGCGAGGAAATGAAGATGGTGAGCTTTTGCTCGGAAGTTAATTCCATGCCTGATGTTTAGCAAATTGAGTGCCACGCTAGGACAATTTAACGCTCCTTTTCAGTCTCAAATCGCTTGCTTTTTGAACAGGCCGTCCAAACTTTAGGCGTTCGCCTTTCTCAGTATTTTCTCTCCTTCTCCGAAGAGAGTTGTAGAGAGGTCCTCCATGGAACAGCGTTGGAACTATTATCAGTACAGAAAGCTTCACCAGTATCCCGTTTACATCAGGGTAAGCGCTGATGAGGGAAATCCTAAGTTCCTGCATCTTTTGGGTGAAATGGGTTTCTCTCTCCTCACCGACGGTGAAGTGAAAAAAATATCGCTCCAAAAGGCACATTCTCGCATTCTGACTGTGCAAAGCGCTGGGCCCAAAGTTCAAATGCAGATTTCCGGATCAGATCTTCTCGATAAATACGGAATGGAAAGTCTCTCCTATATGAATGGTCTCCCTGTTTATACTTACCGGAAGGTGGGTCTGCTTGCGATGCCGACGAGTCGCAATCTTTGGGACCTCGCCGTAAGTTCTGATATCACCCACACAGATCAAATGATCGGACTTCGGGTTGTTCTGGCAAGATTCCTTGCGAGTGCGCTCGCCGACATGGGTGTCCTTTGTTACTGGGGCACGGTGAAAGACGGTGCGGTGATCATGATGAAGCAAGCCCAGTCTTTTGGAGAGTCTGTTCTTATTGATTTTGAAAGAAAAACTATTTTCTCTCAGGGTGGTGAGATGCGCATCGGGAATAATCTCAAAGTTTTTCGCCGAGACACAGAGGCAAGAACCTCATCTCATATTTCGCGCGAGGAACTGATTAGTTACCTCTCCGTGAGCTCGTGTCTTTTGAGCTTCACTGGGATCACTCCCGCGATGAAGCGCTCCATTTACTCCTTGAGTGCGGGTGTGATGGCAAGTTATGCGGTTTACGAACCAATTCAGAGTGTCTAACCTAAAGGCATGGAACAAAATTGGATTGATCCGGTTGTTTTTTCTGTCGGTCCCCTGCAGGTCCGTTGGTATGGGACAATGTACGTCATTGGCTTTCTCATTGCCGGGCTTCTTCTCAAATATCTCTCAAATAAAAAAGTATGGCCGCTCCCGGCAGAGACCATCGATAAGTATGTTACTTGGATGATCATCGGCATGTTTTTTGGT
This sequence comes from Bacteriovoracaceae bacterium, assembly GCA_947440875.1. Classification (GTDB taxonomy): domain Bacteria; phylum Bdellovibrionota; class Bacteriovoracia; order Bacteriovoracales; family Bacteriovoracaceae; genus Peredibacter. The sequence continues at coordinate 2,345 of CANETG010000162.1, read as the reverse complement.
GCCAGACTCGCGTACGTCTTCGTCTACAACTGGGAATATTACTCGGTCAATCTCGGTGAAATATTATCGGTGTGGAAGGGTGGCCTCTCTTTTCATGGCGCGCTCGCCGGTTTGTGTTTTGGGACATGGATTTTTGCCAAAAGACATAACGTGAATTTTTATCAAATCTCAGACTGCTTAGCGATCGCCGGAACTCAGGGGCTTTTCTGGGGGAGAGTAGGGAATTACATCAACGGGGAACTTTACGGACGAGTCACTGACAGTTGGGCCGGAGTTGTATTTCCGGGAGGCGGACCGTTTCCTCGGCATGCCTCTCAGCTGTACGAGGCAGTCCTTGAAGGAATCATCCTCGCTGTGCTTGTTTTCATCGTACACCGGAAACAAAAATATTACGGCGTGGCCGGCGCACTATTTGTTGGTGGCTACGGGGTCATGAGATTTATCGTCGAATTCTTTCGCGAACCAGATCCGCAACTGGGATATTATTTTGGATTCCTCACGATGGGACAAATTCTCTGCCTCATCATGTTACCTATTGCGTACGGAGTTTTCCGGCACTCTCAGTCGTACCGGATTCCAAATCCCATGCGAACCTAATCCCGTTTTCCGCCGGTGTTCTTCATTTGCATTAAAATCGAAGGAGCTGGTGAGTCTTTTTTTTCAACCGCATAGAATATCGGAAAACAGGTAATGGTACACGCCCCATCGTAGATGTGCTTGACCTCTTGATTGTCCCAAACGTAATGAGCGTGTTCACCAGTCTTCTTATACGTGGTCTGTTTCCCGATTCTATTCACGAGCGATTGCAAAAAAATATCGTGAAGAAAGTAGCTCGGAAGTTTTGCATACATATCCAGAACCTTGCCCTCGGCTACCTGGACCAACACAGGAAACTTGTAACGGATGTGCGAGACAAAAAACTTTTGAGTTTGTGCTCCTCTAAAATTTCTTTCAAGACTTCCTTTGCCGTATTTTTTTTCTATCGACTCAATTGCGGTTCCCGGTATGAAGTCTTGAAGCGTGTCGACACTGAAATTGTAATTAGGTGCTTCAACTTTTGCGTTTAAAGGTTGAAAGATAATGATGAGCCATGGCAAGATCATGATGAGTTTAGACATTACCCAATGATAGCACCGAGAGACACTCAGCCGAAGTCCCTCCTGTTTTTAGTTTATGGTTGAGCATTGTTCTCAACTTTAAAAACGCATCGGTTCGTGTTTATGTAAAGGGCCCTTGGTCCGACAAGAACTGACGGTCCAAGTGACTGAATGTCCAGACGGCATTCAGACGTAGGGGCACATATTTTCCGAGTATGTGAGAAACCTTCGTTGAATTATTCTGGTATGGATGGAGTACTGCCTACTTCAGGAAGATTAAGGAAGTTAATGATGATCAAGCTGACTAGTGTATTTCTGATATTTTTGATTCTTTCGACAGCGTGTTCTCACAAAAAAACCTCTCTTCAGAAGAAAGAATACAACCCAACCATTGCCGAACAGGCCGAATATTACCGCGTCCAAGAACAACTCATTGAAGCTGATCTTCCCAATTGCAAAGGCTGTATCCACGGCTCCGCTCATGAAAAAACTTTCACCGCTCCACTCATGACTTACGAAATTGAGCCAGAAGCAGTGGCGCAACTAGGTCTTCATAATACGAAATTTGATATTCCTGTGACCTGGAACAAGCAAGTCGCTGGTTGGGTAAAGTTTTTTACTGGTCCACGCGGTCGTCAGCATTTCTTGAACTACACTCAGCGTGCAGGAAGATATGCTCCTGTGCTATCGAAAATCATGGCAGATAATGGTCTTCCAAGAGATCTCATTTATCTGGCAATGGCAGAGTCAGGATTCACGAACCACGCTCGGTCTTGGGCCAAAGCTGTTGGTCCTTGGCAATTCATGCCTGCGACGGGAAAAAAATTCGGTCTTAATATCGACTTCTACGTGGATGAGAGGCGAGATCCACTGAAAGCCACGATTGCTGCCGCAAACTACCTCAAGACCCTTCACAATCTTTTCGGTTCATGGGAACTCGCGACTGCCGGTTACAACGCTGGTGAAGGAAAAATTGGGCGCGCGATCCGTATGTACCGAACGAATGATTTCTGGAAATTAACCAAAGGCCGATACCTCAAGCCTGAAACAAAGAATTACGTTCCTAAAATCATGGCCCTCGCGATCATTGGGAAAAACCTCGACGTTTTCGGCTTCAATGCAGTGAACTTCGAGAAAGCTCTTGATTACGAAGAGATCATGGTGAAAGGGAACGCTGACCTCTACGACGTTGCTGATATTCTTGATATCGATTTCGAAGAACTCAAGCGCTACAATCCAGAAATCGTG